>NZ_VBVZ01000565.1 GCF_005863185.1 Pseudomonas edaphica | reverse complement strand
TTAGTGACTGATCTACCGCTATCGCAGGCAAGCCAGCTCCCACATTTTGACCTGTTGTGGCCTTAAGAACGGGCCAGGGTCAGCAGGCGCTCGCGCCACGCTGCCTTGGCCGGCAACGCCAGAAAGAACGGGTTTAACAACGAAGCCCGCGCCGGGTAGCTGAACGGCGCACCACTCAACTCCAACACCTCACCACCCGCCCCTTCCAGCACACCCTGGGCTGCGGCCGTGTCCCACTGCGACGTCGGCGCCAGACGCGGGTAGCAATCGGCACTGCCTTCGGCCAGCAGACAGAATTTCAGCGAGCTGCCGATATTCGCCAGCTTCAGCTCACCCAAGCCTTCACTCAAGCCACTGAGCAGGCGTTCCTGTTCCGGGCTGCTATGGCGGCGGCTGGCAACCACGGTAAACGCCTCGCCGGCCGCTGGGGTCTGGCGTACCTGGATCTGCTTGGGCGCCTCACTCACGTCCGAGCGCCACGCGCCCAGGCCCGCGCCACCGAAGTAGCAACGGCCACTGGTGGGCATCGACACCACGCCAAACACCACGCGGCCTTGCTCGATCAACGCAATGTTGACGGTAAATTCTTCGCTGCCGGAAATAAACTCCTTGGTGCCATCCAGCGGGTCCACCAACCACCAGCGCTGCCAGCCGGCACGCACGTTCTGGTCGATATCGGCGTCTTCTTCGGACAGCACCGGGATGCTCGGGTCCAGAGCGGTAAGGCCCGCCAGGATCAGATGGTGAGCCGCCAGGTCGGCCGCCGTCACCGGTGAATCATCCGCCTTGGCGGTGACCGCTACGTCCGCACGCCAATACGGCAGGATGACTTCACCTGCCTGGCGTGCCAGCTCGATCACAGGGGCAATAAACGGATGGCCTAAAAACAGTTCGCTCATGCGACAAAAGCTCCACGCTGGGTCAACAGGTCTCGTACCAAATACAGGGCCGCCAATGCACGGCCTTCACTGAACTGCTCGTTTTGCGCCAGCATCGACAGCTCGCGCAGGTTGACGCGCTCCACACGCATCGGCTCAGGTTCATCGCCTTCCAGGCGCTCTTCATACAGCTCGGTGGCCAGCACCACCTGGATTTTCTGGCTCATATAGCCAGGCGACAAGGACAGTTCGGTAATGTGCTCCAACTGGCGCGCGCCATAACCGGCCTCCTCCTTGAGCTCGCGGTTGGCCGCCGCCAGTACGTCCTCGCCAGGTTCGATCAGGCCCTTGGGCAACGACAATTCATATTCGTCGGTACCGCCGCAGTACTCTTCCACCAGCAACGCGTGGTCGGCATCGATCATCGCCACGATCATCACCGCGCCGTAACCGGCACCGCGGCCTACCAGGCGCTCGTAGGTCCGTTCAACGCCATTGGAAAAGCGCAATTGCACTTCCTCCACGCGGAACAAACGGCTACTGGCGACTATTTCGCGGGCGAGGACGGTGGGTTTCTGGCGCATAAGCGGCTCCTTGGCGTGATCGGGTTACTATACCGTGGCTTTTCCGATTGTCTGTGTCGGATATCTTTACTTACATGAGAACGCCCCATGCCCTCTTTGCCCTGGCACGCCATCGACACCGTCCTGCTGGACATGGACGGCACCTTGCTCGACCTGCACTTCGACAACCACTTCTGGATGGAGCACCTGCCCCAGCGTTACGCCGATTTGCACGGGGTGAGCCGGGCCATGGCCGACATGGAATTGCAGCCGCTGTTCGAGCGTAACGCCGGACAGTTGCAATGGTATTGCCTGGATTTCTGGAGTGCCGAGCTGAACATTCCGGTGCGCGAACTCAAACTGGAAACCGCCCACCTGATCGCCCTGCGCCCGGACGCGGACACCTTTCTGGCGGCAATCAAACAGGCCGGCAAGCGTGTGATTTTGATCACCAACGCCCATCGTGATTCGCTGTCATTGAAGTTGGAGCGCATTGAACTGGCGCCGTATTTCGAGCGGTTGATCAGTTCCCACGACTACGGTTTCGCCAAGGAACACCGGCAATTCTGGGATGCGTTGCAAGCCGACATCCAGTTCGACCCGGCCCGCAGCCTGTTTATCGATGACACCTTGCCGATCCTGCGCAGTGCGCGCGAGTTTGGCGTGGGGCATTTGCTGGCGGTCAAAGAGCCGGACAGTAAGAAAGGGCCAAAGGACACAGGGGAGTTTGCGGCAGTCGATGATTACCGAGATCTCATCGCCGGGCTCTAATGTAAATGTGGGAATGTGAATGTGGGAGCTGGCCAGTGTGGGAGCTGGCTTGCCTGCGATTGCATCACCGCGGTGTGACTGACACACCGCGCTGCCTGCATCGCGGGCAAGCCCGGCTCCCACACAAAGCTGCTCCCACAGTTAGCTCTGTGTGTTACTCAGGAATACGCAGTACTTGCCCTGGGTAAATTTTGTCCGGGTGCGACAGCAACGGCTTGTTGGCCTCAAAGATTTTTTGGTATTTGTTGGCATCGCCATATTCGCGCTTGGAAATAGCGCTGAGCGTGTCACCTTTTGCAACGGTGACAAAACGGGCGGCTGCCGCGGCCGGGCCAGTCACGGTGATCTGGTCATCCACACTGCCAACACCGGCGATATTGCCCGCAGCCAGGATGATTTTCTCTTTCTCTTCCTGAGTGGCAACTTCACCTTTAACGGTGACTTTGTCGCCCTCAACGGTTGCGGTGATGTTCGGATTTCCGAGCCCTACCTTGCTGATGTGATCCTTCAGCTCATCGCTCGCATTGGCGTTACCCGGCGTCAACAGGTCAATCAACTTCTCGCCTGCTTCCTTAACAAAGCTAAAAATACTCATGGTGCGCTCTCCTTGGGGTTTAAGTTCCAGATGCCCAAGACTAGACCAGTCCTGCAGCCTTGGGTTCCAGGCACGCCAAAGACCCAAACACGCTAGCCTGCGCGCTGGCAGGAATAAGCCCGCAACACGCGCCTTGATCGACGCCATCTATCAATAGATCAGTACAGCCGATTAGACGCGACCCTTTGTCGCGCCTAGTCTAAACATTGATCATTCCCTCGGTGGTACTGCCCCATGAACGCCAAGCGCCCAGTCTGCGCGGCGCCTGCCCTCGAAACGCCCGCGCCGGCCGCCAGCCAGAGCTACCAGTTTTGCAATCTGGAACACACTGAAATTGCCAGCACTGCATTGGCCGAAGAAGTGGCGTTGGCGATTGCCTACAACGACATCAGCCAGGCGGTGATGCTGGTGACGCCCACCGACCTGGAAGACTTTATCGTCGGCTTCAGCATCGGCAGCGGCATTATCGCCGACGTTAGCGATATATATGATCTAAAACTCAGCGGCACGGGCTCTGCCCAATACGCTCACGTACAGATTTCCAGCCGCGCCTTCTGGAACCTCAAGCAGCAACGCCGCCAGTTGGCCGGCACCAGCGGCTGCGGCCTGTGCGGCGTAGAGGCCGTAGAACAAGCCTTGCCGGACCTGCAAGTGCTGCCCGGTGCGCCCTTGCCGCCCGCCGAATGGCTCAACGGCCTGCGCCAACGCATCAGCGCGTTTCAGCCCCTGGGCCAGTACAGCGGCGCGGTGCATGCGGCGATCTTTATGAATAACCAGGGCGAGTTGCTGATGGGCCGCGAAGACATCGGCCGACATAACGCCCTGGATAAATTGATCGGCGCGCTGATCCGCCAAAAAATTCCGACCGACGGCGGCCTGGCCATTGTCACCAGCCGCTGCAGCCTCGAATTGATCCAGAAAGTCTTGCGCGCAGGCATCCAGACCCTGGTCAGCCTGTCGTCGCCCACCGGCCTGGCCCTGCAATGGGCGCGCCGGCACAACCTCAATCTCATCCACCTGCCGCAGAAAAGTGCGCCGCGGGTCTACAGCCCTGCGATGGAGAACCAGCCATGAGCCTGCATCACCAAGCCGACCAAACCCCGACTCCGCGCTACAAGCCTTACAAA
>NZ_VBVZ01000564.1 GCF_005863185.1 Pseudomonas edaphica | reverse complement strand
GCGCTGGGCTTTGCCTTTCGCACGGACGGGCACAGCCGTATCTACAACACCTTCGATGCGCACCGGCTGCTGCATTGGGCGGGGCTTGAAGGGTTGCAGTACAACCTCAAGGAAGCGCTGTTCAAGGCGTATTTCAGTGATGGGCAAGACCCGTCCGACCACGCGACGCTGGCGATCATCGCCGAAAGTGTTGGGTTGGATATCAAGCGCGCGGCTGAAATTCTGGCGTCTGACGAGTACGCTGCTGAAGTCCGTGAGCAGGAAGAATTGTGGATTACACGCGGTGTGACTTCAGTACCCACCATCGTGTTCAACGACCAGTACGCGGTCAGCGGTGGGCAGCCGGCTGAAGCCTTTGTCGGGGCTATTCGTCAGATCATCCAGGAAGCCAAGGCCTGATGATCGTTCCCTTGCTCTGCGTGGGAACGCCGCCCCGGACGCTCCGCGTCCTGCCCTTGAAGTTATGACGCAGAGCGTCACAGGATGCGTCAGTCGAACTTGTAGCTGATCGCCGTCTGGACCTGGCCCTGGTTTACCTTGCCGGTCTCTTTGACGATGGTGCTGTTCGCCGCCGACCCCACCAGGCGAGTCCAACTGGCGCTGGTCAACAGTGACCAGTGGCTGTCCAGTGGGAATTCGAAGCTCTCGGTCAGCGTCAGGTTCTGAAAGCCTGCGCTGGCGTTATAGGTGCGGATGCCAGACGCAACGGACTCTTTATCATCAATGCCAAAAAACGCCTGGGTCTGGCGCGCATCAGCAAAATGCGCCATCAAGCCAGTGCTGCCGATAATACCGCCGCCCAGCGGGTAGCCCAACTCGCCGCCCAGTTTGCCGAGCACGCCACTTTGGTCACGCGAGCCGCCGACGGCTTGGCCAACCTGGGCGTATACGCGCCAGAACTCGGCCGGTGAGTACTGGACGAACCCCCCGACTTCGGCCATGTCCGGCACATCCCGCAAGCCACGCAGTGAACCGTTGGCCGTGCGGCCCGGCAGGTAATTGATATACGGGCCGGCGGTGAAACCGTTGGTATTGAGTGCGCTCCAGGTCAGGCCGTCGTCGGTGCCCAGGCTCACATTGCCCCAATCCAGATCGAAATAAGGAATCGGCCGGGTTTCGTAGCGGCTGCCTGTCGGGTCATGGGGCTCATAGCTGACGCCCGCGCCGACTTCGCCGGTAATACCTTCGGCCAATACCGAGCTGGAAAAGCTCCACAGCCCCAGCAAACCGGCGAATACAGCAGAAGTAACCTTGAACATGGAGCGTTTCCTTATCTGAACCTTCGCGCATTCACGCGCGAAGAGCCTCCCTGAGGCAAGCACTCATCTTGTTTGTAGCAAGCTACAAAAATTGTAGCTCCTGCGACACAAATCACCCTGTTTATCGACCAAAACCCCAGCCCCGCTGGGCTTTGGCCAGTTGGCACAGTCTCTGCAATACCCCTGGCACAAGCGCACAGAGCGCTCCTCTTCCAGGTAAACGCAATGATCCAGTGGCATATCGTGTGCGACTTCGACGGGACCATCACCCCCACCGACGTCATCGACAACGTCCTCCAGCGCTTCGCCGGCCCTGAGTGGGAAACCATCGAACAGGAATGGCTGGATGGGCATATCGGTTCCCGCGAATGCCTGAGCCGTCAACTGGCGCTGATCAAGGCCACCCCGGCTGAACTGCTGGCGTATTTCGACAGCGTTGAAATCGACCCGGACTTCCCGGACTTTGTCGATCACGTCATGGGCCTGGGCGCGACCATCGAAGTGGTCAGCGACGGCATCGAGCAAGGCATCGCGCGCATTCTGTCGCGCAACTACGTGACCTTGCTGCCGATCCTCGCCAACCGCCTGCGCCAGGTCGACCAGAACAGCTGGCGCATCGACTTCCCGTATTCCAGCGATGCCTGCCGCGCCGCCTCCGGCAACTGCAAGTGCAAATCCACGCCGCGCAACAAGCGCGTGCTGGTGATCGGCGACGGCAAGTCCGACATGTGCGTGGCTTCAACCGCCGACTTCGTCTTCGCCAAAGGCAGCCTCGCCAAGTACTGCGAAGCCAACAACATTCCCCATGCGCGCTTCGACACCTTTGCCGAATTGCCCGCACTGCTGACCGCTTTGCCACAAGGCATCGCCGCTAACTCCGGCACCTTTGCCGCCGACCTCTCTGTTGAAAATCAGGAACTCTTCCACCATGTCTGATATTCGTATCGCTACCGCCGAAGACCAGATTCTTCTGGATAAAGAAGCCAAATACTGCTCCTACGGCGACACCGTTCACTACATCGAGCCGCCGCGTATTTTCAGCCGTTGCGAAGGCTCCTACGTGTGGGACACCGAAGACCAGGCCTACCTCGACCTGCAAATGTGGTACTCGGCCGTTAACTTCGGCTACGCCAACCCGCGCTTGAATAACGCGCTGAAACAGCAGATCGACACCCTGCCGCAAATCGCCAGCCAGTACCTGCACAAAGGCAAGATCGAGCTGTCGGAAATGATCGCGGTCGATGCCAAGAACAAATTCGGCCTCGACGGTCGCGTGCACTTCAACGTCGGCGGTTCGCAGTCGATCGAAGACTCGCTGAAAGTGGTGCGTAACGCCTCCAACGGCAAGAGCCTGATGTTCGCCTTCGAAGGCGGCTACCACGGTCGTACCCTCGGCGCTTCGTCGATCACCTCGAGCTTCCGCTACCGTCGCCGCTACGGCCATTTTGGCGAGCGCGCCAACTTCATCCCGTTCCCGTACCACTTCCGCGGCCCTAAGGGCATGACCAAAGAAGAATACGGCAGCCACTGCGTGCAGCAATTCGCGCGGCTGTTCGAGACCGAATACAACGGCGTCTGGGACCCGAAAACCAACCAGTGCGAATACGCAGCGTTCTACGTCGAGCCGATCCAGGGCACCGGCGGCTACGTGATCCCGCCGATGAACTTCTACCGCGAATTGAAGCAAGTGCTGGATCAGCACGGCATCCTGATGGTGTCCGACGAAATCCAGATGGGCTTCTACCGTACCGGCAAACTGTGGTCGATCGAACACTTCGACGTACAGCCGGACGTGATCGTCTTCGGTAAGGCGCTGACCAACGGCCTCAACCCGCTGGGCGGCATCTGGGCGCGTGAAGAACTGATCAACCCGAAGGTCTTCCCGCCAGGTTCGACCCACTCCACCTTCGCCTCCAACCCACTGGGTACGGCGGTAGGCCTGGAAATGTTCAAGATGACCAGCGAAGTCGACTACGGCGCAATGGTCATGGCCAAGGGCAAATACTTCCTGGAAGGCCTGCAAGACCTGCAGAAACGTTTCCCGATCATCGGCGACGTCGATGGCCTGGGCCTGGCCCTGCGCTGCGAAATCTGCGGCCCGGATGGCTTCACGCCGGATAAGGCGACCCTGGACTACATGGTCGAAGAAGGCATGAAGGGCGACATGATCGTCGATGGCCAGAAACTCGGCCTGATCCTCGACGTGGGCGGCTACTACAAAAACGTGATCACCCTGGCACCGTCCCTGGAAATCAGCTACCCGGAAATCGACCTGGGCCTGAAGCTGCTCGAGCAATTGCTGGTGCGAGCGACTAAACGGTGAACAGCGTTGGGATCGACCTCGGCGAGGGTGATGCCGGCTTCGTTCTCGGTGAAGGTCCGGTCGGGATCCTGTTGATCCACGGCCTGACCGGCACCCCGACGGAATTGCGCCAGGTCGCCAAAGGCCTGGCCAAGGCGGGTAACTGCACGGTGTATGTGCCCACACTCGCTGGGCACTGCGGCGATAACAGCGACCTGCAGGCCACCGGCTGGCTGGACTGGTACGAAGGCGTGCGCAAGACCTTTGCGCAGGTCAAGCAGCGCCATGAGCAGGTGTTTGTCGGTGGCTTGTCCATGGGCGCGGTGATGTCGATGTACGTGGCCGCCGAGCACCCTGGGCAAGTGGCCCGTCCGCTAATGTA
>NZ_VBVZ01000563.1 GCF_005863185.1 Pseudomonas edaphica | reverse complement strand
GCATATCCCCGGCCACCACTCGCGACGCAATCCCCGCCACCTGCGCCTGCCATTGCGGGTCGACACTTGTGCTCAGCAACTGCTCACTATGGCTGCTCAGCAACGCCCCATACACGCCGATGGCCAACATGATCGCGCTGAAACGCATGGTGGTACTCATGCCCGACGCCATGCCCGCGCGGTCACGTGGCACGCAGGCCATGATGTTTTTCTGCGTGTCGCCATTGAGCAGGCCCGCACCGGCGCCGGTCACGGCAATCGCCAGCGCGAAGGGCAGATAACCGCCTGTATTGACCGCCCAGGCGCTTAACAGGTTGCCGCAGCCCACCAGGGTCAAGCCGGTTGCCATCATCGTTGCAGGCGCAAAACGCCCGGCCAGCCGTGCACCAATGCGTGGGCAAATCACCATGGTCAAGGCAAACGGCAACATACCCAGACCCGACGCTATGGCAGAAAAACCCAAGCCGTTCTGCAGATAAAACGGCAGTAACGTCATCATCACCTGGGCACAGCCGGCGTAGGCAAACATCCCCAGCAGCGCGCCGATAAAACGCGGGTGCCGGAACAGTTGCAAGTCGACCATGGGCCGCTGTTGCACACGTTCGACCAGCACAAACACCCCCAGCAACACTGCGCCGCCAATCAGGCGTGTGTAGGTCAGCGGGCTGTCCCAGCCGATGCGATTGGCCTCGATCAAGCCCCAGATCAGGCACAACAGGCTGGCACTGAAGGCCAGGCTGCCCCATGGGTCCAGGCGTGCCGATTGAGTGTCGCGTGATTCGGGAATCGCCCGCAGCGCCAACGCCATCAACCCCAGGCCCACGGGCAGGTTGAGGTAGAAGATCCAGCGCCAGCCCAGGTACTGGGTGATCACGCCGCCCAGTGTCGGCGCGGCGGTCATCGCCACGCCCATGCAGGCACCCCAGAACGCCCAGGCTTTGGCACGCTCTACTTCATCGTGAAAGGTGTGGCCGATGGAGGCCAGGGCAGCGGTCAGCAGCAAGGCTGCGCCGACACCTTTGACGGCGCGGGCGATGTCCAGGAGCAACGCATTCGGTGCAGCGCCACAGCCCAGCGAGGCGAGGATGAAAATGCTCAAGCCCCAGATCAGCGACCGCTTGCGACCAAAGCGGTCGGCGATGCTGCCGGCGGGCAGCAATAACGCGGCGAACGCCAGCATGTAGGCGCTGACCACCCACTCGATATCGGCGAAATTCGCACCCAGGTCGCGCGCAATACTTGGCAGGGTGACGGCGACGATATTGGTGTCGAGCACAATCAGCGAGCAGACGCCGGAGGCGGTCAGCAGGGTGAGGCGCGGGCTGACCCGGCTCATGTCTTGATTGCCTTACAGGTAATGTTGGAAAGACAGTTGACGTGCATCGCAAGGGCTCTCTAGTGTAGGTGTGCGCTGAGCTTATCTCCGACTATGGTCTGTTTTATTAGCTGGAGCGCCGCACTTCATTACCTTTGAGCTAATTCAAAAATGGAAATCCGCCATTTCCGCTACTTCCTCGCCGTCGCCAGGCAGCGCAATTTCACCCGCGCTGCCGAGCAACTGGGCATCGCGCCGCCGACCTTGAGCCGCCAAATTCAGGACATGGAAGCCACGCTGGGCACGCGCCTGTTTATCCGTCAGCAACGTGAAGTCAGCCTCACCGAAGCCGGCGCCGCCTTGCTGATCGAGGCTGAAGCCACCGTGCGCCAGTTCGAGTTCGCCCAACGCAACGCCCAGCGCGCCGGGCGGGGAGAAATCGGGCATATCGAGTTGGGTTATGTGGCTTCGGCGGTGTATTCGGGGCTGCTGCAAAAACAAATGCAGGCGTTCAGCCAGGCGTTTCCCGATGTGAGTGTGAATGTGCGCGAATGCGCAATGGCGACGTTACCCAGTGCTGTAGCCGATGGGCGTTATGACATCGGCTATATCCGCTCGCCCATGACCTTGCCTGACGGCGTGGAGGCGGTGCGTCTGGACAGCGAAGGCTTTGTGTTGGCGCTGCCTCAGGATTCCTGGCTGCTGGGGCTCAAGGCCATCGGCTGCGGACACCTGCAAAACGAGACGTTTATATTGCCGGAACAAATCAACGGCACCTTGCACGTGGCGGCCCAAGGCGGCTTCGCGCCGCGCCTGGGGCCGCAGCCGGGCGGGTTGGTTGCGGTGGTGGCGTTGGTGTCGTTAGGGCAGGGCGTGGCGGTGGTGCCGGCATCGATGGTCGGGCATGTGGGTTTGCCGGGCGTGGTCTACCGCACGATTCATCAGGATGATGCAGCGTTGTCGTGGCTGTCGCTGATTCACCGGCGCTTTGAAAAAGCGCCGGCGGTGGCGCGGTATATCCAGCAGGTCAAGCAGTCAGCCGGGGCTGCACGGAATCGGCCAGGCGCGTAAGAATCAGGCAGCACGACACCGCCCCCGCATCCAGTACACCCAGCGAGCGCTCGCCCAGGCGGCTGGCGCGACCGATTTTGGCGATCAGGTCTTTGGTCGAATCTCGCCCTTGGGACGCGGCGGTTTTCATTGCCTCCAGCGCATCGTTGAAAGAAGCGCCACCGGCATGCGCACGCTCAAAGGCCTCAACCGCCGGGATCAGCGTGTCCATCAAGCACTTGTCGCCCACGCCCGCTTCGGTGATGTCCTGCAACGAGGTCAGGCCGCCGCGCAGCAGGTGGGCAAAGGTTGCCGCGTCGATGTCGTCGCTGCTGCGCACCTCATCCGCCATGCCGATAAACAGGCTGCCATACAGCGGCCCCATGGAGCCGCCGATGCCTTCCATCAGGCTCAGGGTCAGTTCATCCAGGGCTTCGGCCAGGGTCAGCTGGCGGCCTTCGAGGCTGCGCCCGCAATGGGCAAAGCCCTTGGCCATGTTGATGCCGTGGTCGCCGTCGCCAATGGCGCCGTCGATTTCACTGAGGTATTCACGGTTGGCCACGATCACGCTGACCAGGTCAGCGACAATGGCGCTGCCGTCGCGGGTGGAAAAATGCTGGCTCATGGTTCACTCCGCCTGGGTCATGCCGATGGAACGGCAGGGTTGGTCGATCAGGGTTTTAAGCTCGGCGTCGAGGCCGAGCAGGGTCAGGGTCACGCCCATCATTTCCAGGGAGGTGAAGTAGTTGCCGACGTAGCAGCGGTGAATCTTCAAGCCCTTGGCCTTGAGTTGGCTTTCGACCTCGGCGTAGAACACATACAACTCCATCACCGGCGTGGCGCCCAGGCCCGAGACCAGCACCACCACACTGTCATCCTGGCTGAAATCGCGGTCGGCGAGGATCGGCGCGAGCATGCGCTCGGCCATGGCGGCAGCCGGTTCAATGGCGATCACTTCAATGCCCGGTTCGCCGTGATGGCCGATGCCCAGTTCCATCTGGCCATCGGGAATCTGGAAGTTCGGCTTGCCCACGGCTGCAATGGTGCAGGGCGTGAGGCCGATGCCGATGGAGCGGCAGTTATCCACGGTTTTCTGTGCGACGCGAATCACGCCATCCAGGTCGTAATGCTGGGCAGCCGCAGCGCCGCCGATCTTCCACATGAATATTTCGCCGGCCACGCCACGGCGCTTGGCGATATCGGCCTTGGGCGCGGAAGCCACGTCGTCGTTGGCGACCACGGTGCGGATGCGCATGTCTTTGCTGGCAGCCATTTTCATGGCCAGCTTCACGTTCATGTTGTCGCCGGCGTAGTTACCGTACAGGCAGGCCACGCCCGCGCCATGGTCAGCGGCGCGGAAGGCGTCGAAAAAGCTTTTGGCGGTGGGTGAAGAGAAAATCTCGCCGACGGCCACGGCATCCACCAGGCCTGGGCCGACGTAACCGAGGAAGGCCGGTTCATGGCCGGAGCCGCCGCCGGTGACGATGCCGACGCGGCCGGCTGCCGATGGCTTGGCCTTGGTGATGACCCTTGGGTTGGTTTCGTACTGGCGCAGCTCGGGGTGCGCGACCAGGATGCCGCGCAGCA
>NZ_VBVZ01000562.1 GCF_005863185.1 Pseudomonas edaphica | reverse complement strand
TACTGGTGGGCATCCTGGACAAAGTCCTCGCTGACCTCAGCTCCGACGAAACCGACGCTATCCAGCAACACTGGGTCGGCAGCTTCACCGATCACCGCACCTTCTGGGCCGACTTGCTGATGTACGGCCTGCCGGCGGTGCTGCTGCTGAGCACCGTGTTGGCCATCGTGATTCGCATCAACCGCCGGCTCAGCTCGGAAATTGCCCGGCGAGTCGCCCTTGAGCAAGAGTTGCGCAGCAGCGAATACCACTATCGCGGCCTGGTCGAGAGCCTGTCCGCGATTGCCTGGGAAGCCAGCATCACCGACTTCACCTACAGCTACGTTTCGCCCCACGCCGAAGACCTGCTGGGCTATCCCCGCGCCCATTGGCTGATTCCAGGCTTCTGGCGCAACATCATCCACCCTGCCGACCTGACCCGAGCGGAGGCATTCTGCTTCCAGGAAACCCGCGCCAACCGCGATCACAGCCTCGATTATCGAGTGATTACCGCCGACGGCCGTTGCTTGTGGGTGCGCGATATCGTCAGCCTGATCGAGCACG
This sequence comes from Pseudomonas edaphica, assembly GCF_005863185.1. Taxonomy (GTDB): domain Bacteria; phylum Pseudomonadota; class Gammaproteobacteria; order Pseudomonadales; family Pseudomonadaceae; genus Aquipseudomonas; species Aquipseudomonas edaphica. The sequence continues at coordinate 3,416 of NZ_VBVZ01000562.1, read as the reverse complement.
GCCATGAGCCGGTGTTGCGCGGTTTGATGATCGATATCAGCGAAGCCAAGCGCACAGAGGAGGCTTTGCAGCTTTCCGAAGAGAAGTTTGCCTCGGTATTTCAGCAATGCCCGGACATCCTGGTCATCGCCCGCCTCTCTGATGGCTGCCTGCTGGAGGTGAACAAGGCATTCGAGGACCAGATTGGGCTAAGCGCCGAACAAGTCGTGGGCAAAACCGCCACCGAGCTGAACATCTGGGGCATTCAAGGCGTCGGCCCCGACCTGCTGCAACGTGTGCAGACCACCAGCATCCGCAACCTGGAAATGCCATTTCTGCGCAGCAATGGCCAGGCGTTTACCGGGTTGATCTCCGCCGAACCGTTCCAACTCGACACCACAGAAGCCTTGGTGGTGGTGGTGCGTGACATCACCCAACTCAAGGAAACCCAGCAACTGCTGCAAACCTCCGAAGAGAAATTCGCCAAGGCCTTCCACGCCTCACCCGACGGTTTGCTGCTCAGCCGCCAACGCGATGGGCTTTTGATTGAAGTGAACGAAGGCTTCACCCGCCTGACGGGCTTTAGCAGTGCGAACTCGCTCGACCAGTCGACCCTGGACCTGGGCATCTGGGTTGACCTCAACGAACGCAAGCACATGCTGGAGCTGATGCAACGCGACGGTTTTGTGCGTGACTTCGTCTGCCATATCCGCCGCGCCGACGGCTTGATTCGCCTGTGCGAAGTCTCCAGCCGGCCGCTGCCCATCGGCGAGGATGACTGCATGCTGACCATCGCCCGTGACATCACCGAGCGCCAAGTGATGCAGGAAAAACTGCAACAGGCCGCCACGGTGTTCGAGAGCACGGCCGAAGGGGTATTGATCACCGACACCCGGCAGAACATCAGCGCCGTCAACCGCGCTTTCAGCGAAATCACCGGCTACAGCGAAGCCGAAGCCCTTGGCAGCACGCCGCGCCTGCTCGCTTCCGGCCTGCATGACAGCGCGTTCTATGCGGCGATGTGGCATCAATTGACGGCTCACGGCCACTGGCAGGGCGAGATTTCCAACCGCCGCAAAAACGGCGAGCTATACCCCAGCTGGCTGACCATCAGCGCCGTGCGCAACCGCGACCAGTTGATCACACACTTTGTTGCCGTGTTTGCCGACATCTCCAGTCTCAAGCACGCCCAGGCTCGCCTCGATTATCAGGCACACCACGACCCACTGACCGGCCTGCCCAACCGCACCCTGTTTGAAAGCCGACTGCAAGCCGCCCTCACCAGCCAGGAAGAAACCGGTCACCAAGGCGCCGTGCTGTTCCTCGACCTGGACCGGTTCAAGCATATCAACGACAGCCTCGGCCACCCCGTCGGCGACCTGCTGCTCAAGGACATCGCCGTGCGCCTCAAGGAGCAACTGCGCGACATCGACACCGTGGCACGCCTGGGCGGCGACGAATTCATCATCCTGCTGCCCGGCCTGCAACAAGCCAGCGATGCCGAACACCTGGCCAATAAACTGCTCGCCTGCTTCACCCCGCCGTTCCAGGCCGGCGAGCATGAGTTCTTTATCAGCGCCAGCATCGGCACCAGCCTTTATCCACAGGACGGTACCGACGTCGCTACCCTGGTCAAAAACGCCGATGCCGCGATGTACCGCTCCAAGGCCAAAGGCCGCAACCGTGTCGAGAGCTACACTCGCGACCTCACCGCCCAGGCCAACGAACGCGTGGCCCTCGAGCACGAACTGCGCCGTGCCATCGAGCGTGAAGAGCTGTTTCTGTACTACCAACCGAAGCTCAGCCTGGTCACCCAGGAACTGATCGGCGCCGAAGCATTGATTCGCTGGCACCACCCAACCTTTGGCGACGTGCCGCCGGAACACTTCATCGCCCTGGCCGAGGAGAACGGCACGATCCTGCAGATTGGCGACTGGGTACTGGAACAGGCCTGCCGTCAGATGCACACCTGGAAACGCGCCTTCAACGATTTCGGCCCGCTGTCAGTCAACCTCGCCGGCGCACAACTGCGTCACCCCAACCTGCTCGCGCGCATCGAACAACTGTTGCACGACTACCACTTGGAGCCCGGTTGCCTGCAACTGGAGATCACCGAAAACTTCATCATGAGCCAGGCCGAAGAAGCCCTCGAAGTGCTGCACCAACTCAAGCACCTGGGCGTGCAACTGGCCATCGATGACTTCGGCACCGGCTATTCTTCACTCAGTTACCTCAAGCGCCTGCCACTGGACTTCCTCAAGATCGACCAGTCTTTCGTGCGCGGCCTGCCCGACGACCCCCACGACGCCGCCATCGTGCGCGCCATCATCGCCCTGGGCCACAGCATGCAATTCACCATCATCGCCGAAGGCGTGGAAAACCCCGCACAACAAGCCTTCCTGGCCGCCGAAGGCTGCGAACAGATGCAAGGCTACATCGTCAGCCTGCCGCTGCCGCCGGAGCTTTTTGCCGAGACTTTTCTTCATATGCGGGTTTCAGACTTTTCGGATGGCACAGCACGGAAACCGTCGCTATAATCCGCGTCCTACTGAGGGCCTATAGCTCAGTTGGTTAGAGCAGAGGACTCATAATCCTTTGGTCGTAGGTTCGAGTCCTACTGGGCCCACCAAACAAGAAAGCCGCGCATTGCGCGGCTTTTTCGTGTCTGGCATTCGTCTCAAACGGCCAGTTCACGCAGCGCTGCTGTCGCCAAAAACCCTGACCGCGATGCATAGCGATGATCCTTCTGCACTCGCTCATCAATGCGGTGCAACAACTGCTCCGGCAAAGAAGCGTTGAACCGCACCGACTTACCCAAGTACGGAGTCAGGTCAAAGTCGACAATCGCCCATACGCCACCGGCGTAATCCGGATTGTCCAGATGAACATCCACCTCTTGGGCCTGAGGAAGCTTTTCTTCGTCGGCGACCAACCCTTCGAGATGCAGCGCCAGCGCTTCCCGAACATTATCCAACGCCTCGGAAAACGAAGCGCCTGCCGAGAAGCAGCCTGGTACGTCCGGAACGGTCACGCTGTAGTCCGAGTCGGCGTCTTTGTGTACTACCACTGGGAATTTCATTGGTCATCCTCTGAACGAACTCCACCGAGCCCATCCAATTCCTCAGTCAAGCTCTACAGTTGAGGCCTGCTGATTTGAAAATACTGTGCAAGGTGCCCTTGGCAATCTCTGACTTGGGATGAGGCACGGTTACACGTCCTCGCTTCTCAGGGTGTTTGTATACACACAAGACACACCTATAAAAAAGTCTTCTCACCCTTAAAGCAGACCTGTGTGATGAGATGATGGCGACGTATTAGCCCTTTTAACCAGCGAACTTCTGTCAGTTTTTGTGCCCACTCCCAATCACACTCATCGCAGCACCGTTCACCTCCTTGCCAACACAAGCCTGTAATATATCCGCGCACTGCCCCTACAC
>NZ_VBVZ01000561.1 GCF_005863185.1 Pseudomonas edaphica | reverse complement strand
CAAATCCAGCGGGCCTTCGAAGGCCTCAAGAAAGACCTCCAGCGCATCCGGCGGAATATACAGGTCCAGCGGCATTTCCATGACCGCCTGGCCATACACCATGGCAAATGGCAGTTCCTGCTGGGCGCCCGCCTGGGGATCAGCGGTTTCCACGGCCGACATTCAGGCCTCGACCATAAACGGCGTCGGGTCGCCGCAGCCCACGCGCACCACTTCCGGCTCGCCATCGGCCAGGTTGATCACAGTGGACGCCTTGTTGCCGCCGTAACCGCCGTCAATGATCAGATCGACGTGTTTTTCCAGCAGGCGGCGCATCTCGTAAGGGTCGTACAGCGGCTCTTCTTCACCGGGCAAAATCAGCGACACGCTCATCAACGGCTCACCCAGTTCTGCCAGCAACGCCAGGGCAATCGGGTGCTCGGGCACACGCAGGCCGATGGTGCGCTTTTTGGGGTGCAGCAACAGGCGCGGCACTTCGCGGGTGGCATTCAGAATAAAGGTGTACGGCCCCGGCGTGTGCGCCTTGAGCAGGCGGAAGGTGCCGGTGTCGACTTTGGCGAACAGCCCCAGTTGCGACAAGTCGCTGCAGATCAGCGCAAAGTTGTGGTTTTTGTCCAGGTCACGCAGGCGTCTGACCCGTTCAACTGCGCTCTTGTCGCCGATCTGGCAACCAATGGCGTAGGACGAATCCGTTGGGTAGATCACCACGCCACCGGCGCGAATGATCTCCACGGCCTGTTTAATCAGGCGCGCTTGAGGGTTTTCCGGATGAATCTGGAAGAATTGACTCACGTGTTCTACCTGTTCAGACGGTGGCAATAATGGGGTCATGCTTGAATCGCCCCCACAACAGCGGCAAGTCTTCCGGGACCTGGCGGTACTCGCCAATCTCGGACCAGCCGCCTGGGCCATGAAAATCACTGCCGGCGCTGACCAGCAGACCAAATTCGCGAGCAAGAATCGCCAGGCTGCCCACCTGCTCAGCGGGTTGATGCCCGTTGACCACTTCGATTGCGTGGCCGCCCGCTCCAATATAGTCGGCAATCAGCTTGCGGCGCTTGCTGCGGGTGAAATCGTAATGCCAGGGATGCGCCAGGCTCACCCAGGCTCCGGAGGCACGCAATGTGCCGACGGTATCTTCCAGCGTCGGCCAGTGTTGCTTCACATCACCCAACTTGCCGGCGCCCAGCCATTTGCGAAACGCTTCGGCGCGGTCCTTGACGAAACCTTCACGCACCATCCAGTCGGCAAAGTGCGGGCGGGCCGGTGCGTTGCCGCTGTCGCCCAGCTCTTGCTGGATGGCGCGGGCGCCGTCGAGCGCATTGGGCATGCCTTTAAGGCTGAGCTTGCGGCTTATTTCTTCGGACCTCAGCCAACGGCCATCGTGCAATTGGGCGATGGCCGCCACCAAAGGCGCGGCGTTTTGATCGAAGCCGTAGCCGAGCACATGAATGGTGGCGCCGCCCCAGGTACAGGACAATTCCACGCCGTTGACCAGTTGCATGCCCAAGGCATGCGCCGCCGTGCGGGCCTCGTCGAGGCCTTCGAGGGTGTCGTGGTCGGTCAACGACAAGACTCGCACGCCTTTTTCAAACGCACGCGCAACCAGTACCGCGGGCGCCAGGGCGCCATCGGAGGCCGTGCTGTGGCAGTGCAAATCAACATTCACGGGAGTGTGTAACCTCAAGTCAGCTGGCGCTTTCGCTACCAAGGATGTTTGTTATTATGCCGCCACATCCAGCTTCTGGCTCTTACTGTGAAACAATTCATCGACTTCATCCCGCTGTTGCTGTTTTTCATCGTTACCAAACTCGACCCCAGGGTCATCGATATCGCCGGTCATCCGCTCTCGTTCGGGGGCATCTACAGCGCCACCGCCGTACTGATCGTCAGTTCTATCGTAGTCTACGGCGCCATTTTCATTTCCCAGCGCAAACTGGAAAAAAGCCAATGGCTCACCCTGGTTGCCTGCCTGGTGTTCGGCGGCCTGACCCTGGCCTTTCACAGCGAAACCTTCCTTAAATGGAAAGCCCCGGTAGTGAACTGGCTGTTCGCGCTGGTGTTTATCGGCAGCCACTTCATTGGTGACCGCTTGTTGATCAAGCGCATCATGGGCCACGCGCTGACCCTGCCGGAGCCGGTATGGACGCGTTTGAACGTGGCCTGGATCGTGTTTTTCCTGTTCTGCGGCGCCGCCAACCTGTTCGTGGCCTTTACCTTCCAGGATTACTGGGTCGACTTCAAAGTCTTCGGTAGCCTGGGCATGACCGTATTGTTCCTGATCGGCCAAGGTATCTACCTGTCGCGCCATCTGCATGACACCGCCCCTACCACGCCGAAAACCGAGGACTGACATGCTCTACGCCATCATTGCCACCGACGTTGCCGACTCGCTGGAAAAACGCCTGAGCGTGCGTCCGGCGCACGTTGAGCGCCTGAAAACCCTGCAAGCCGAAGGCCGTCTGGTGATCGCAGGCCCGCACCCGGCCGTCGACAGCAATGACCCAGGCGCCGCCGGCTTCACCGGCAGCCTGATCATTGCCGAGTTCGCCTCGCTGGCCGATGCCCAGGCCTGGGCCAACGCCGACCCGTACATCGCCGCAGGCGTCTACGCTGATGTAGTGATCAAGCCGTTCAAGCAAGTCCTGCCTTAAGCCCGGCTGCGCTGAACCTAATCGGTTCGGCGCGCTCCTAATTGCTCATTATTCTCGGTAACCTGCCGACAACGTTCTGAATATTCGTGTGGAATCAGGAGTTCCGATGCGCTTACGTCCGTTGTGTCTGTTGGCAGTGTTAATGATCGGGGCGAGCGCCCATGCGGAAGAAACCTCGAACACTGGCAGCTCCACGCCCTTGTCCCTGGGCGCCGGCAGCCAGATCACCGAGTTGCAGCAACGCTTGAAAGAAAGCGAACGGCTGCGTGAAGAACTGAGCAAACAACTGCAAAGTGCAGATACTGCTCGCGAAAGCGCCCAACTGAGTCGCTTGCGCCAGGAGAACCAACGCCTGGTCCAGCAACTCAAAGAGACACAAGGCGGCGCCTTGACCCGCTGGCTGACCGAACAACAACAGTGGTTTGTTACCGGCGGGGCCGTCGCACTGATCGCTTTGCTGTGCGGGATCTTCGCCAGCGGTGGGCACCGTCGCCGTCGACAATGGCTAAATTGAGTGAGTCATGAGCGAGCTGTTACTGATAGATGATGACCAGGAGCTCTGTGAGCTGCTGACCAGTTGGCTGAGCCAGGAGGGTTTCCAGGTGCGCGCCTGCCACGACGGCGTGAGCGCGCGCAAAGCCCTGGCCGAAGCCGCTCCCGCCGCCGTCGTGCTTGACGTGATGCTGCCGGATGGCAGCGGCCTGGAGTTGCTCAAGCAATTGCGCAATGACCACCCGGAATTGCCGGTGGTGATGCTCTCGGCCCGTGGCGAACCGCTGGACCGTATCCTCGGCCTGGAACTGGGTGCCGACGATTACCTGGCCAAGCCCTGTGACCCGCGCGAGCTGACTGCGCGCCTGCGCGCCGTGCTGCGCCGCAGCCACCCGGCCGCCGTGTCGACGCAGATGGAACTGGGCGATTTGTGCTTCAGCCCGGTGCGCGGTGTGGTCAGCATCGACGAGCAGGAATTCACCCTCACCGTGTCCGAAAGCCGCCTGCTCGAAGCCTTGCTGCGCCAGCCCGGCGAGCCGCTGGACAAGCAGGAACTGGCGCAGATCGCCCTGGGCCGCAAGCTCACTCTGTACGACCGCAGCCTGGACATGCACGTGAGCAACCTGCGCAAAAAGATCGGCCCACACCCGGATGGTCGGCCACGGATCGTGGCGCTGCGCAGCCGCGGCTACTACTACAGCCTTTAAAGATCGTTTAAAGATCGTTCCCACGCTCCGCGTGGTAATGCCGCCGGGGACGCTCTGCGTCCCGCTGTGTACGCCGGTGACGCAGAGCGTCCCCGGCGGCATTACCACGCGGAGCGTGGGAA
>NZ_VBVZ01000560.1 GCF_005863185.1 Pseudomonas edaphica | reverse complement strand
GCTTCAGGCGCACAACGCCGTTCACGTGGACCTGGGAGGCGTCGATCATCTGTTGCAGCATCAGACGCTCCGGGCTCCACCAGTAACCGGTGTAGATCAGGCTGGCGTACTTGGGCATCAGCTCGTCTTTGAGGTGAGCCACTTCGCGATCCAGGGTGATCGACTCAATGGCGCGGTGGGCGCGCAGCATGATGGTGCCACCTGGGGTTTCGTAGCAGCCACGGGACTTCATGCCCACGTAACGGTTCTCGACGATATCGAGACGGCCGATACCGTGCTCGCCACCGATACGGTTCAGGGTCGCCAGCACGGTGGCCGGGGTCATTTCGACGCCATCCAGTGCAACGATGTCGCCGTTACGGTAGGTCAGTTCCAGGTACTGGGCCTTGTCTGGAGCGTTCTCCGGGGAGACGGTCCATTTCCACATGTCTTCTTCGTGCTCGGTCCAGGTGTCTTCCAGCACGCCACCTTCATAGGAGATGTGCAGCAAGTTGGCGTCCATCGAGTACGGGGACTTCTTCTTGCCGTGACGCTCGATCGGGATTGCGTGCTTTTCAGCGTAATCCATCAGCTTTTCACGGGACAGCAGGTCCCATTCACGCCAAGGAGCAATCACTTTCACGCCTGGCTTGAGGGCGTAGGCGCCCAGTTCGAAACGCACCTGGTCGTTGCCCTTGCCGGTAGCGCCATGGGAAATGGCGTCGGCGCCGGTTTCGTTGGCAATTTCGATCAGGCGTTTGGCGATCAGCGGACGCGCGATGGAAGTACCCAGCAGGTACTCGCCTTCGTAGACGGTGTTGGCGCGAAACATCGGGAAGACGAAATCGCGGACGAATTCTTCGCGCAGGTCGTCAATGTAGATCTCTTTCACGCCCATGGCTTGCGCCTTGGCACGTGCAGGTTCGACCTCTTCGCCCTGACCCAGGTCAGCGGTGAAGGTCACCACTTCACAGTTATAAGTATCCTGCAGCCACTTGAGGATCACCGAAGTGTCCAGGCCGCCGGAATACGCGAGAACGACCTTGTTTACGTCGGCCATGCCATCACTCCACGGGGTTGTACGGAAAGCCGTCGATTCTACCGACCAAAACCGTGAATTTACAGAGGCGCGACAGCAAATGAAGATAAAGCGACAGATTATGTCGAGTGGGCGACCGATGGTCGCACCTTATGACGTGTGTGCCGCACTGCTCGGGCCAGTGGCCTGGGGTGCCGGTTTTTCGGGGGCAGCCACGCGTTCGAGCTGAATATTCACGCGGCGATTGCGGGCGCGGTTGGCGGCATTGGTATTGGGCGCCAGTGGGTAACTTTCACCGTGAAAACGCAGGGTGATCTGCGATTCCTGAATGCCATTGGCCTTGAAGTAGTCCATCACCGCCAGGGCACGACGGCGCGAGACGTCACGGTTGGTCAGGCGGTTACCGCTGTTGTCGGAATGACCATTGAGCTCGACGTGATTAACCGTCGGGTCGGCTTTCATGAACGCGAGTATCACGTCCAGCTTTTTCTTGGCAGCGGCGTCCAACTCGATACCGCCACCGGGGAAGCCGACTTCAGTCTGTTTGACCTGATCGTAATTCATCGGCAACAGCTTGGTGGTGCACAGTTGATAGTCGTTGAAGGCCTTGTTGAACTTCACCGGCAACAGGCGGATTTCCGAGTAGCCGCCCTCACGCCCGTAATGCCGCACGGTGGGGCTGCGCCCTTCGAGCAAGCCGGTGAACAAACGCCCGGCCTGGGCCTGGGAGCTGTTGAACAGCACATCACCACTGCCGAGACGCACGGCGCCCAGGTTGATATCACCACGGCCGGGCTGCCAGGGTGCAGCCGCCGCCAACAAGGTCGCCGAGCCTGCACCGAGCGCGCCGCTGTAGGCTTTCAGGCGAAATGTCGCCTGCTCGCCAGCCCGGCGCACGAACTCACCCGAGCCGAAATCGGTGATCGGCTGGGTCAGGCGGCACTCGAACTGGTCGCCTTCCACCTTCCACTCAATATTTTCCAGACGTGTCTGGAATGTGAGTGCCATCGCAGGCAGGCTGGCGAACACACTGAGCAGGGCTAGATAATGCTGGCGCACGGGAGGCTCCACTGGTTTCTACAACACTTCAAAGCGTCATACGTCGTTAAGGCATACCCAGGGATATCGGACACGTGCGGCAAAACTTGATAGCGAGTGCCTGCAAGAGTCTTTTCCGGTAGCATTCCCACCAGATTGACCCGCCTGGAATCCCCAATGTCCGACCGCCTGACCCTGCTGCGTCCCGACGACTGGCATATTCATCTTCGCGATGGTGCTGCGTTACCCCAAACCGTGGCCGATGTAGCGCGCACGTTTGGCCGCGCGATTATCATGCCTAACCTGGTACCTCCGGTGCGTAATGCCGAGCAAGCCGATGCCTATCGCCAGCGTATCCTCGCTGCGCGCCCGGCCGGCAGCCGCTTCGAACCGTTGATGGTGCTCTACCTCACCGACCGTACCCAGCCTGCCGAAATCCGCGAGGCCAAGGCCAGCGGTTTTGTGTACGCCGCCAAGTTGTACCCGGCGGGCGCGACCACAAACTCCGACTCCGGCGTGACCAGTATCGACAAGATCCTGCCGGCAATCGAAGCCATGGCTGAAGTCGGCATGCCGCTGCTGATCCACGGTGAAGTCACCCGTGGCGATGTGGATGTGTTTGATCGTGAAAAGATCTTCATCGACGAGCATATGCGCCGCGTGGTCGAGCTGTTCCCGACCCTCAAGGTCGTGTTCGAACACATCACCACCGCCGACGCCGTGCAGTTCGTCAACGAGGCTTCGGCCAATGTCGGCGCGACCATCACCGCGCATCACCTGCTCTACAACCGCAACCACATGCTGGTGGGCGGGATTCGGCCGCACTTCTATTGCCTGCCGATCCTCAAGCGCAACACCCACCAGGTAGCCCTGCTGGACGCCGCTACCAGCGGCAGCCCGAAGTTCTTCCTCGGCACCGACTCGGCGCCCCACGCCCAGCACGCCAAAGAAGCTGCGTGCGGCTGTGCCGGTTGCTACACCGCGTATGCCGCCATCGAGCTGTATGCCGAAGCGTTTGAACAGCGCAACGCCCTGGACAAGCTCGAAGCCTTCGCCAGCCTCAACGGCGCGCGCTTCTACGGCCTGCCGGCGAATACCGACCGCATTACCCTGGTTCGTGAAGACTGGACCGCCCCTGCCAGCCTGCCGTTTGGCGAGCTGACTGTTATCCCGCTGCGCGCCGGTGAAACACTGCGCTGGCGCCTGCTGGAGGAAAGCAAGTGAGTGAAGACCATTACGACGACGAACACGAGCACAGTGGTGGCGGCTCCCGCCACCCGATGGCCGAGCGGTTTCGCGGTTATCTGCCGGTTGTCATCGACGTAGAAACCGGTGGTTTCAACTGCGCCACCGACGCATTGCTGGAAATCGCCGCGACCACTATCGGCATGGATGAACAGGGTTTTGTGTTCCCGGAACACACCCACTTCTTCCGTGTGGAGCCGTTTGAAGGCGCGAATATCGAAGCTGCAGCCCTGGAGTTCACCGGCATCAAGCTCGATCACCCACTGCGCATGGCCGTGAGTGAAGAAGCGGCGCTGACCGATATCTTCCGTGGTGTGCGTAAAGCGTTGAAGGCCAATGGCTGCAAACGCGCGATCCTGGTGGGCCATAACAGCAGCTTCGACCTGGGCTTCCTGAATGCTGCCGTGACGCGGTTGGACATGAAGCGCAACCCGTTTCACCCGTTCTCCAGCTTTGACACCGCCACGCTTGCGGGCCTGGCTTACGGCCAGACCGTGCTGGCAAAGGCCTGCCAGGCGGCCGGTATCGACTTTGACGGTCGTGAGGCCCACTCGGCCCGCTACGACACCGAGAAGACTGCCGAGCTGTTCTGCGGCATCGTCAATCGGTGGAAGCAAATGGGCGGCTGGGAAGACTTCAACGACTGAGGCTGACGCCTTTGTGGTTGTGGCGAGGG
>NZ_VBVZ01000055.1 GCF_005863185.1 Pseudomonas edaphica | reverse complement strand
CCTTGGGCACGACGACGGGCTGGGAGCGGGGCACAAAAGCGCTTATTTGTTTATTGGTTTGCGTGGTATTCGATTTTTTGTGGCTTTTTGCAGGCTGCCGGATGCGCAAGTTGTTCATCCACCCCGTTTGGAGTCGACGACTTAACGTAAGCTTCGCGATTTTGATGGTAGTGACGGTCGCCTGGTCATTCACGCTGACGTAGTAGCACTGCCTCACATCCTGATGCAAACAGGCGTCTGCGCCTTTGGAACGTTTGCCTTTTTTTACTCCACTCAGAATTGCCTGATGGACAGGCGCAGGTTTGGACTTCCCTGAGTTGGCAGTCCGACCTATTCAATGAGTTTATGGAGAGTTACATGGCTTTTTTTGATGCTGTAATTGCTTTCAAAAGTGCGCTGCTCGGAGCCCTGTTGGGCAATAATGCACCGCGCAACAATTTTGGAAATGGGTATAGGTCGGGGCACGCAACAAACAATCACCACTATCCCCAACATCGTCCTCATACAGTCCGGCCGAACGTGGGCCACACCTATCCAACCCAGACCAACCATGGCAGGCCGTATCCACAGCAGCACACGGTCTACGAGCAACCTTCACCCTACAGGCCTAGCTATCCGCTTTTTACGCTGAATCGTTAATGGGCTTGGCCTGAAACAACTGCGCCAAGGCCCGTGGTAAGCGGTCTTGGCGCAGTGGGACCAGTGTGTTTGAGAAGCTTATAGTGCCCCAAACACCTTCTTGGCCAGGCTGGTGGCCGCGGCCGCCGGGTTTTTGCGAATGGTTTCTTCCTGCTGCGCGATCATCTTGAACAAGCCGTCCAGCGCCTGTTCGGTCACGTAGTTTTCAACGTTGGCACTTTTGGCATCCACTGCGCCAAATGCTGCCGCCTTGCCGGCCAGGGCGTTGTACTGCTGCGCAACCCCAACCTTGTCGGTAGCGGCCTTGACGATCGGCAGGAACTTGGCGCGGATCTGCTCGCGGCTGCTTTTGTTCAAGTACTGCGTCGCCGAGTCCTGGCCGCCGCTGAGAATGCCCTTGGCGTCAGTCACGCTCATGTTTTTGACGGCATTGACCAGAATCGGTTGCGCCTGGGTCACGGCCGTTTCGGCGGCCTTGTTCATGCTGGTTTCCAGCTGCGTGACCTGGTCACCCATGCCGAACATCTTCAGCTTGTCGGCGACTTTGCCGAGTTTGCCTGGCAAGCCGATCTTCACTTCGGGGTTGTTGCTGAAGCCACCGGGCACGCCCAGTTGTTTCACGGCGATCTGGGCGCCTTGGGTCAGGGCGTCTTTGAGACCGCCGCTGGCGTCGCCCTGGGACAGGCTGCCAAGGTCCAGGGCCATGGCGTTGGCACCGAGCAGCAAGCCGGCACACAGGGCAGTGAGGCGAAGAGAGTGACGGAGCATGAGCGCTTCCTTATGTTCGGGCTTATGGTCTGGAAAGGTCAGTGTGCGACAGCATCAACGCGCAGACGCAGTGGCTGTTCGTCCTTGCCGTCGAGCTGCACCGCGTGGCGTTCGGTGGTAATAAACAGTAGCTTGCCGTCCAGCTCGATGCGAGCACTCACCGAATAAGTGTGGCCTGGCTTGATTTGGGCCGGGTCGTAGCTCAGGTGAAACGGCAGCGGCACCTGGCCTTTGACCGGGCCTTTCTGTTCGGCCAGGGTCACCGCCGGCGCGTCCATCAGCGACACGTCCTGCAGACTGACGCTCAGGGTGGCCGCGGGCGGCAAGGCGATGCGTTGCAGGTAGAACACTTCGCCGTCGAGGCTGGCCTTGGGGGCTGGGGTCATGGATTGGCAGGCTCCGAGCAGGGCGGTAAGGCCCAGGAGGATGATCTTTTTCATGGTACAGCTCCTTTTCAACGGCGCCGGAAACAGCCCGGCGCCTCAGTCAATCTAGCGGCTTTCTGCCGGTTCCACAGGCGCTTCAGCTGCGCCGTCGACGCGATGCAAGGCCACCTGGCGAATCGACAGACGAATCTCGGCAGGCAGCACGCGTTTGGCCGCGCCTTCCGCCAGTTCACCCAGCAGGTCGTGGTAACTCAATTTCCCGGCCTCGTCGCGGCGCAGCACATCTTGCTCCAGCAATGTCTGGATAAAATGTCGGAAAAGACTCTTGTCGAAGAACTCCGGCGCGTTCAGGCCATGCAGGATCGACAGGCGCTGGGCCATGATCGTGCACAGGTCTTCCAGCTCTTCGGCGCTGATGCTGTTCTGGCCGCTGTTAAGCAGCAGCGAGATCGCCATGTAGAAGCGTTGCAGGGTCTGGGCGATGCTCTTGGACAACAGCGTCAGCAGCACAAAGTGCCGCGAACTCGGGGCCGGGCGCAGGTACACGTTGTTTTCAAAACGCAGCAGGCCTTGCTCGACAAAGGCTTCCAGCCATCGGTCGACGACGGCGTCCAACTCTTCCAGCGACCAGCGGATAAACAACTCCGATTGCAGGTAAGGGTAGAGCGCGCGAGTAAAGCGCAGGATCTGCTCGCGGCTCATGCGCGAGCTGCTCTGGAAGAAGCTCGCCAGCAGCGCCGGCAGGGCAAAAATATGCAGCACGTTGTTGCGGTAATAGGTCATCAGGACGGCGTTCTGCTCATCCAGATACACAATTTTGCCCAGGGCGTCACTCTGCTCCGAGAGCAGGTTCATGTCCTTGACGTGCTTGATCAGCGCCAGCCCATCGCCTTCCGGCAAGGTGGTGTGCGGCGAGTAGGGCACACGGCGTAGCAGTGCCAGGTACAGGTCCAACTGGCGGGCCATGGCCTGTTCATCCAGGGCCAGGCGTGTGGTCGAAAGCAGTGCCAGGGCCACCAGGTTTACCGGGTTGACCGCTGCGGCTTCGTTGAGGTGGCGTGCCACCTGTTCGCCGAGGCGGTTGGTGGTTTCGTTGAGCCACGCCGGTTTGTAGTTCGGGCCCAGCTCTTGGGCACGCCAGTCCGGCTGCTCGGCGTCGAGGAACTCGGCCAGCTTGATCGGCTCGCCGAAGTTGACCGCGACCTGACCAAAGCGCTGCTTGAGCGCGCCGACCACTTTGAAAATATCGAAGATCGATTCTTTCTTCTTGCTCGCCCCGCGCAACTCGCCCAGGTAGGTACGGCCTTCGAGTACGCGTTCATAGCCGATATACACCGGCACGAACACGATCGGCATGCGTGAGGAACGCAAAAAGCTGCGCAGGGTGATCGCCAGCATGCCGGTTTTCGGTTGCAGCATGCGCCCGGTGCGCGAGCGTCCGCCTTCGACGAAGTACTCCACCGGGAAGCCCTTGGTGAACAGGGTGTGCAGGTACTCGTTGAACACCGAGGTGTACAGCGGGTTGCCCTTAAAGGTGCGGCGCATGAAAAATGCACCGCCCCGGCGCAACAGGCTGCCGATCACCGGCATGTTCAGGTTGATGCCGGCGGCAATGTGCGGCGGAGTCAGGCCGTTTTTGAACAGCAGGTACGAAAGCAGCAGGTAGTCGATATGGCTGCGGTGGCAAGGCACGTAGATCACCTCGTAACCCTGGGCAACCTTTTGCACACCTTCGATATTGTTGACCTTGATGCCGTCGTAGATCTTGTTCCAGAACCAGCTCAATACCACTTCCAGAAAGCGAATCGCGGTGTAGGTGTAGTCCGAAGCGATCTCGTTGCCGTAGCGCAGGGCCTGGGCCTTGGCTTTTTCCGGGGTGATTTTCTCGCGCTCGGCTTCATCGGCGATGGCCTGGCGCACCAGCGGCATGTTGACCAGGCCTTTGACCAGGTTACGGCGGTGAGACAGGTCGGGGCCGATCACCGCAGTCTTCAGGTTACGAAAGTGCACGCGCAAGATGCGCTGGGCCATGCGCACGGTACGTTCGTGGCCTTTATTGTGCTCGATCAATTCACGCAGGTTGATAGGCGCGGAGAATTGCACACGGGTCTTGCGGCCCAGGATCAGGATGCTCAACAAGCGGCGCAGGCGGCCGGTGACGGCCCAGCTGTCGGCGAACAGCAGTTTCCACGGGCTGGACTCGCTTTCGGGCGACTGCCCCCAGAACACGCTGACCGGAATGATTTGTGCATTCTCTTCGGCGTGCTCGGTCAGGGTGTTGACCAGGCGGGTCAGGGTTGGCGGCGCGCCGCGCTTGTCCTGGCGGCCGAGCCAGTCGGGTTCGGGCGTGAGGTAGAAGAACGCGGCGGGTTCGATCAACGAACCCACCGACACCGGCAGCACCGGGCGCGGCAGGCCGGCCTTGGTGCATTCCTTGTCGACCACCGCCAATTCGGTGAGAGAGGGCGATTGCAGGACGTAGAACACCGGCCGGCTGCGGTCCAGGTTAAGGGTTAGGGACGACTGATTGATCGTCTCCGAGCGAACCCAGAGGTACAACAGTCGGCGCAAGGTGCCAAACACCAGACGGCGGAACGGGGAGCGGGTCATAGGCGTGCTGCTTCAAGTGGAAAAAACCGAGCAGGTGCTCGGGCGGGTAGTGTGCCGTATTCGCCGAAAATCGGCAAAAAAGCAGCGATGTAAACTTGAGTTGATCGTTTTTGAGCCTGTCTTATACTCGGCAGTTCAATGCGAGCGACTCAACAATAAAAATGCATGTGGGAGTAAGACAGATGGCAACGCGTGAAACCGGCAATGTGAAGTGGTTCAACGATGCAAAGGGCTATGGCTTTATCCAGCGTGAAGACGGCAAGGATGTGTTTGTGCACTACCGCGCCATTCGCGGTGAGGGCCACCGCTCATTGGCCGAGGGCCAGCAGGTGGAATACGCCGTGGTGACCGGCGAGAAGGGCTTGCAGGCTGAGGATGTGGTGGGTCTGTAACACCCTTGTCCTGCCAACCCAATCAACTGTGGGAGCTGGCTTGCCTGCGATGCAGACACCTCGGTCTATCAGTCGGACCGCGGTGATGCTATCGCAGGCAAGCCAGCTCCCACATTGATTGGGTTTTCCGGTTTGGATCAGGCAGTTTTCCAGGTGATCTGCTCTTCGCCGTCAGCACTGATGCGAATCCAGCTATCAGCGCTTTCCTCGCCTTCCTCCTCAACCCAGGTACCCGGCGCGCAGCGCACTTCGACGTTCAGCGCGGCAAAGGCGGCGCGGGCGCAGGCGATGTCGTCGTCCCACGGCGTCTGGTCGCTTTCCAGGTACAGGCTGTTCCACTTGCCCACGGCTTTTGGCAACCAGGTGACCGGTACAGTGCCGGCCGTGCACTTGTAGGTCTGGCCTTTCTGGACCCAGTCGGTGCACGGGCCGAGGGCAGTGCCCAGCCAGGCGGCGATGGCCTTGTAGTCGACCTCGGCGTCTTTCAGGTAAATCTCGATATCAGGTTGGCGCATGGATGTTCCTCGTTGCGGGATTCGAAAATCCATTCGCGGATACTTAAAAGTCAGTTATTGAAGCACGAAATAATCGTAGCGCATCGACACGGTGACCAGCAGCGGCTCGGCGGCCTCGATCACTTCAGCACGGCGCTCGGCACTCGCGCGCCAGCCATGGGGCGTCATCGCCAGCAGGTTGGCGCGGTCCTGGGGCTCGATCAGGCTCAGGGTGAACTCCAGCGTTTCACTGTGCGCCAGGCTCATGCCTTCGGGTACCAACGCCAAATGCTTGTCGTCGGTGTATTCACGCACTTCGTCGTACAGGCGTTCGCGCAATTCCATCAGGTGGCCGGCAGTCGGGCCAACCTTCATCAAACCGCCGCCGGGGCTGAGCAGGCGCTTGGCCTCTTCCCAGTCCAAAGGGCTGAACACGCTGGCGAGAAACTGGCAACTGCCCGACGCCAACGGCACGCGGGCCATGCTGGCGATCAACCAGGTCAGCGCCGGGTTGCGTTTGCACGCGCGTTTCACCGCTTCCTTGGAGATATCCAGCGCATAACCGTCAGCGTGGGGCAGGGCGTCGGCGATTTGCGCGGTGTAGTAACCCTCGCCACACCCGATGTCCACCCAGCGCTGCGGCGCGCGCTCGGCGGCCAGTTCGGCCAGGCGCCTGGCCACTGGCGCATAGTGCCCGGCATTGAGAAAGTCGCGGCGTGCCTCGACCATGGCGAGGTTGTCGCCTGGGTCGCGGCTGTTCTTGTGCTGCACCGGCAACAGGTTCAGGTAACCCTGGCGCGCACGGTCGAAACGGTGCCCAGCGGGGCACGCCACGCCATTATCCACCGCGTTGAGCGGTGCGCTGCAAAGGGGGCACGCGAGCATCAGGCGAGCAACTTGATCAGGGTTTGGTAGTAGATTTCGGTCAGCACATCGAGGTCGCTGGCCAGAATGCGTTCGTTGACCTGATGAATCGTCGCGTTGACCGGGCCCAGCTCCACCACCTGAGTGCCGAGGGTGGCAATGAAGCGCCCGTCGGACGTGCCGCCGCTGGTGGACGCCTTGGTCTCGCGGCCGGTAATCGCCTTGATGCTGGCCGAGACAGCATCCAGCAACGCGCCCGGCTCGGTGAGGAATGGCAGGCCAGACAAGGCCCAATCAACGTGCCAGTCCAGGCCGTGTTTATCCAGAATCGCCGCAACCCGCTGTTGCAGGCCTTCGACGGTGGATTCGGTGGAGAAACGGAAGTTGAACACTGCTGTCAGGTCACCCGGAATCACGTTGGTGGCGCCGGTGCCGGAATTGAGGTTGGAGATTTGAAAGCTGGTCGGTGGGAAGAAGGTGTTGCCATCGTCCCAATGCTCGGCAGCCAGTTCCGCCAGCGCCGGTGCTGCCAGGTGGATCGGGTTTTTCGCCAGGTGCGGGTATGCCACGTGGCCCTGCACGCCGCGCACGGTCAAGGTGGCGCCGAGGGAGCCGCGACGGCCGTTCTTCACAACATCGCCCACCAGCGTGGTGCTCGACGGTTCGCCGACGATGCACCAGTCCAGACGCTCCTTGCGTGCCGCCAGACGCTCAATCACCGCTTTGGTGCCGTGGTGCGCCGGGCCTTCTTCATCACTGGTGATCAGAAAAGCCACCGAGCCCTTGTGGTCCGGGTAGTCGGTGACAAAACGCTCCGAAGCCACCAGCATTGCCGCCAGGCTGCCTTTCATGTCCGCTGCGCCACGCCCGCAGAGCATGCCGTGCTCGTCGATCAACGCATCGAACGGGTCGTTCTGCCAGGCCTGCACCGGGCCGGTCGGCACCACATCGGTGTGGCCGGCAAAGCACAGCACCGGGCCTTCGTGCTTGCCATGGGTGGCCCAGAAGTTGTCCACATCTTCGATACGCATCGGCTCAAGTGCAAAGCCTGCGTCGCCCAGGCGCTGCATCATCAGCTTCTGGCAGTCGGCATCAATCGGCGTCACTGAGGGGCGACGGATCAAGTCGATGGCAAGTTGAAGGGTCGGCGAAAGGTCGGCATGGGCCGTCATGGGAAAACTCCGGGAAGCGTGTAATGGGCGCGCAGGACGAATGTGGATAAAACAGGGTTCGATGTGGGAGCAGGCAAGCCAGCTCCCACAGAAAGCAGGGCCTGGCCAAGTCTCGTAAAACGGCCGTTATCTTATAGCAAAACGGCGGCCAGAGGCCGCCGTTTAGTGCATTGCGCAAGTTTTTACTCAGCGGTTGCCGGCTCAACCTTAGGTGCAGGTTTTGGCAGCGACGACAGGAACGCCATGATCAGCGCGGCAACATACGGCAGCGATTGCACCAGCAGCATCACCACCCAGAAGCGTATGTCATTACTCGGCAGGCCCTGCACCAGGTAAATCCCGAGTGCGGCGCCCCACAACAGCAACATGATGAACATCTCTTCGCGGGCTTCGGAAATCGCGACCCAGAAGCCGTGGTTATCGGCGTTTTTCGGTGTGCGAAAGAACGGAATACTGGTGGTGAAGAAGCCATACAGCACCGCCTTGGCGATGGTGTGTGACAACGCCAGCCCGGCCAGCGCCGCGCAGAATGCGTCCTTCAAGTTCACACCCACCGCACGGCGGTAGAGGAAGATGATCTTGCCGACCTTGAACACAAACAACGCCAACGGCGGGATCGCGAAAATCAGCAGCGGCGGGTCAACACGGGTCGGCACGATAATCATCGCCGCCGACCACAACAGGGCGCCGACTGTGAAGAAGATGTTCATGCCATCCGCCACCCACGGCAACCAGCCCGCGAGGAAGTGGTAGCGCTGGCCGCGGGTCAGCTCGGTGCCCTTGCCGCGCAACAGGCTGGCGGTGTGGCGCTTGATGATCTGGATCGCGCCGTAGGCCCAGCGGAAACGCTGCTTCTTGAAGTCGATAAAGGTATCCGGCATCAAGCCCTTGCCGTAGCTGTCGTGGTAATACGCGGCCGACAGGCCTTTCTCGAATACCCGCAGGCCGAGTTCGGCGTCTTCACAGATGCACCAGTCGGCCCAGCCCAGTTCCTCGAGCACCGAGCGACGGGTCATGGTCATGGTGCCGTGCTGGATGATCGCGTCACGGTCGTTGCGGGTGACCATGCCGATATGGAAGAAGCCTTTGTATTCGGCGTAGCAGAGCTTCTTGAAAGTGCTCTCGTTCTGGTCGCGGTAGTCCTGCGGCGACTGCACCACGGCGATTTTCGGGTCGGCGAAGTGCGGCACCATGTGCTTGAGCCAGTTGGGCGACACGCAGTAGTCCGAGTCGATCACTGCGATCACTTCGGCATCCTTGGCGGTATGCGGGATCAGGTAGTTCAGCGCGCCGCCCTTGAAACCGGCCAGGGGCGAGACGTGGAAGAACTTGAAGCGCGGGCCGAGGGTTTCGCAGTAGTCACGTACGGGCTCCCAGACGGCTGGGTCCTTGGTGTTGTTGTCGATGATCAGGACTTCGAAGTCCGGGTAATCGAGGGCGGCCAGGGCGTCGAGGGTCTGTTTGACCATCTCCGGCGGCTCGTTGTAGCACGGCACATGGATCGAGACTTTCGGGCGGTAGTCCGAATCGCCTTCCACCGGCAGGAATTCACGCCGGCGCTTGTGGGTCCACACCGCTTCAGCCAGTTCGTGGGCTTCGGTGAGCAATACGATAAACACGCCCAACGCGCCGAGGGCCAGCAAAATGCCGACGGTGACGCTGAACCAGGTGCTGTATTGCTGGCTGTAGTCGTAACCGATCCAGACCAATACCGAACCACAGAGGAACGCGATAAAGGTCAGGAAGGTGCGGCCACGCTGGCGCAGGGCCGAGCCGTCGATCATCAGCAGGGTCAGCGACAGCAGCGCCAGCACCACCGAGCCGATGGCCAGCACGCGCCATTGCGGGATCGCGACGACCGGTCCTTCAAAGTTGAATTTCTGCTGGCGTGCGGCGTTGTACACGCCCCAATAAGCGCCCGCCGAGCCTTCGTCGCTGACTTTCCACGGCTGGTCGAAGGCCTCGATCACGAAGTAGTTGTAACCCTGGCGGTTCAGTTTGTTCACCAGCGTACGCAGGTAAATCGCCTGGTCTGCCGGCGAGCTTTCATTGCCACCGCGCATACGGCCGTTGCTCGGCCAGCCCACTTCCGAGAGCAGCAGCGGTTTTTTCGGGAACAGCTTTTTCAGATCCCGTGCACGGTCCAGTACGTACTGGCCGGCCTTGTCCATCGGGATGAATTCCCAGAACGGCAGGATGTGCGCGGCGATCAGGTCGACGTGCTTGGCCAGTTGCGGGTTCTTTTCCCAGATGTGCCATTGCTCGGAGGTGGTCACCGGCACTTTCACGGCGGCGCGCACCCGGTCCAGCAGCACGATCAGCGCCTCCGGGGTGATTTCTTCGCGGAACAATGCCTCGTTACCGACCACCACGCGCACGACACTGCGCGAGTTGTTGGCGATCTCGATGGCGCGCTGGATTTCACGCTCGTTGCGTTCCAGGTCCGGGCTGATCCAGATCCCCAGGGTCACGCGCAGGCCGAACTCTTCGGCCAGTTTGGGAATATCGCCCAAGGTGCCGTCGACTGAGTAAGTACGGATGTTGTCCGTCAGCTTGCTCATGATCGCCAGGTCCTGGCGCATCTGGTCGTCGGTGGGGTACTGGTCTTTCTGCGGGAACTGGCCTTGTTGGAACGGCGAGTAGGAGAACCCGGAGATCTGTTCAGGCCAGTTAGGGGTGGTGACCGGGCGGTTTATCAGCGCCCAGAAGCCGGTAAACAGCGCGGCAATTGCCAGCACTACCACCAGGTTGAGTCCAAATTTACGCGATGACATGGCTATTTCGGGTTCCAAAGGGTGTGGAACGAAAAGAGGTGTCGGCCTACGCCGAACGGCGCGCATCCTACACCGGCCTTTAACTGAGCGTACAGCAGACAGAGAAAAGCCGGACGTTAGTCAGCGAAAGACCCTCTAAGTTCTTTACTTGTAGCTGGAAGCTTCGAACTTGTCGCTGTGTAGTCCATAATGCGCGCCGGTTTTTGGGGTAATGGTCATGAGCACAGAAGATCCGCGGTTTGCAGGCGTCGCCCGCTTGTATGGCATTGAAGGCCTGGAACGCTTGAAAGCGGCCCATGTGGCGATCGTCGGCGTCGGCGGCGTGGGCTCTTGGGCGGCGGAAGCCATGGCCCGTTGCGGCGTGGGCGAGATTTCGCTGTTTGACCTGGACGATGTCTGCGTCAGCAACAGCAACCGCCAGTTGCACGCCCTGGACAGCACCGTGGGCAAGCCCAAGGTCGAGGTAATGGCCGAACGCCTGCGCGGCATCAACCCGGATTGCACGGTGCACGCGGTGGCGGACTTCGTGACCCGTGACACCATGGCTGAGTACATCACGCCGAATATCGATTGCGTGATCGACTGCATCGACGCCGTGAACGCCAAGGCCGCGCTGATCGCCTGGTGCAAGCGCCGCAAGATCCAGATCATCACCACCGGCGGCGCCGGCGGGCAAATCGACCCGACGCTGATCCAGGTCTGCGACTTGAACCGCACCTTCAACGACCCGCTGGCCTCGAAAGTGCGCTCCACGCTACGCCGCGACTACGGCTTTTCGCGCACCGTGACCCGCCATTACAGCGTGCCGTGTGTGTTCTCTACCGAGCAGCTGCGCTATCCCAAGCCGGACGGCAGTATTTGTTTGCAGAAAAGTTTTGTCGGTGACGGCGTGAAGCTGGACTGTGCGGGCGGGTTTGGCGCGGTGATGATGGTCACGGCCACGTTTGGCATGGTGGCGGCGACCAAGGCGGTGGACAAGATTGTGGCCGGGGTGCGCAGGCCGTCGGAGCGGGTTAAACCTACCCAGATCTAGCTGTCCTGCACAAAACAAAATGTGGGAGCTGGCTCCCACATTAGTTTTGCGTACAGGTCAGCTCTTGCATGCGCTGCAGTACAGCATTAAGCCCATTGCTGCGCGACGGCGACAGCTGGCGCGAAAGCCCCAGTTGATTGAACCAGTCCGGCAAGTCAACCGCCTGCAACTCACTTGCCGACAACCCATTGACCCGTGCCAGCAGCAACGCCACCAACCCCCGGATCATTCGCGCATCGCTGCTCGCGGCAAACTGCCAATGGCCGTCCTGTAAACGGCCGACCAACCACACCAGGCTTTCACAGCCCTGCACGAGGTTGGCCTCGACCTTTTCGTCAGCCGCCAACGCCGGCAGCCGCTCGCCCCACTGCATCAGCATGCGGGCGCGTTGTTCCCAACTGCCTACTGCCTGAAACGACTCAAGCGCGCTGATGGCATCCGCAGGCAAGCTCATCGCAACATATCCAGCGCCTGATCCAGCGCTTCAAAGAAGCGCTCCAGGTCATCGGAGTCGTTATACAGCGCCAGGGACACACGGATCGCTCCGGACAAGTGCATGGCCTTGAGCAACGGCATGGCGCAATGATGGCCAGCTCGCACGGCAATGCCTTGTTCGGTCAACAGATGAGCCAGGTCGGCGTTATGCACGCTCTCCACCACGAAACTGGCGAGTGCCACCTGGGGCGAGCCCAGTACGCGCACGCCATTGCGTGCTTTCAGGCCGCGCAGCAGGTAGTCATGCAGGGCTGCTTCATGGGCGACCACGGCCGGCTGGTCCAGTGAGTTCAGGTAGTCCAGCGTGGCACCCAGGCCGATCACACTTGCAATCGGCGGCGTGCCCGCTTCGAAACCCAGCGGGGCAGGGCGAAAGCTCGCACTTTGATACTCGGCCTGCTGCACCATCTCGCCGCCAAACTGCCAGTGGCGCAGGTGATGCAGCGCTTCGTTGCGGCCATACAGCACGCCGACGCCGTCCGGGCCGTAGAGCTTATGACTGGAAAACACGTAGAAGTCGCAACCCAGCGCCTGTACGTCGTGGCGACCATGGACAATGCCTTGGGCGCCATCGACCACGGTCAAGGCACCGTGGGCCTTGGCCATTGGCAGCAAGACCTCCAAAGGTTGCCAGGCGCCGAGTACGTTGGACAGCTGGCTCACTGCCAGCAAGCGCGTGCGCGGGCTGATCAATTCGGCGGCGGCTTGCAGGTCAATCACGCCATCATCGCCAAGGGGCAAGACCACCAGCGTCAGCGCGCGACGTTTGGCCAGTTGCTGCCAGGGCAGCAGGTTGGCGTGGTGTTCCAGGGCGCTGATGACAATTTCATCACCCGCATTGAATAAGTGCTCAAGGCCATAGGCCAGGAGGTTCAGCGCAGACGTCGCGCCGTGGGTAAACACGATCTGCCCGCTGTCACCTGCATTCAACCACTGCGCGACCTTGCTGCGACTGTCTTCAAACGCCTGGGTCGCGTGGGCCCCCGGCAAATGCTGGGCACGGTGCACATTGGCTGCGCCATTGGCGTAGTAATGGCTGATGGCATCCAACAGGGCTTGGGGTTTTTGCGTGGTGGCGGCGTTGTCCAGGTAGGTCTGGTCTTGCCGTTGCAGGGTGGCGATGGCCGGAAAAACGGCGCGCCAGGGGGAGGGCACAAGCATGGTCTTAAGACTCGTATAAGCGAGCCCCAGGTGTGGGGCCCGCTAGTGGCATCGAGTGGCTGCTTAGTTGTGAGCGTGCAGCGCTTCGTTCAGTTCGATCGCCGATTTGTGGGTTTTGCACTCCACGGCACCGGTCTGGGAATTGCGGCGGAACAGCAGGTCCGGCTGGCCGGCCAGTTCGCGCGCCTTGACCACTTTGACCAGTTGGTTGTGCTCGTCTAGCAGAGCAACCTTGGTACCGGCAGTCACGTACAGGCCCGACTCCACGGTATTGCGGTCGCCCAACGGGATACCGATACCGGCGTTGGCGCCGATCAGGCAGCCTTCGCCCACCTTGATCACGATGTTGCCGCCGCCCGACAGGGTGCCCATGGTGGAGCAACCGCCGCCCAGGTCCGAACCCTTGCCGACGAATACACCTGCCGATACACGGCCTTCGATCATGCCCGGGCCTTCGGTGCCACCGTTGAAGTTGACGAAACCTTCGTGCATCACGGTGGTGCCTTCGCCCACGTAGGCGCCCAGGCGGATGCGCGCGGCATCAGCGATACGCACGCCAGCCGGCACTACGTAGTCAGTCATTTTCGGGAACTTGTCCACCGAGAACACTTCCAGCAGCTCGCCACGCAGGCGAGCTTCCAGCTGACGCTCGGCCAGCTCGTTGATGTCGATTGCGCCCTGGCTGGTCCACGCCACGTTCGGCAACTGCGGGAACACACCGGCCAGGCTCAGGCCGTGGGGCTTGACCAGGCGGTGGGACAGCAGGTGCAGCTTGAGGTAGGCCTCAGGCGTGGAGGTCAGTGCGGCGTCTTCGGCCAACAGGGTGGCGACCAACGGGGTGTGGCTTTCAGCCAGGCGGCTGAGCAGCGCGGCCTGGGCCGTGTCGACACCTTTGAGCGCGTCAGCCAGTTGCAGCGCCTGGCTCACGGTGAAAGTAATGGCCTGGTTGCCCTCGGTATAACCGAGGATCGGCGCGATGGCGGCAACGATCTCGGCCGACGGGTTGAGCAGCGGTTGTGCGTAAAACACTTCCAGCCAAGCACCTTGGCGGTTCTGAGTGCCGACGCCGAAGCCCAGGCTGAACAGGGAATTGGACATGCTGTTACCTCTACAAAAATGGAAGGCTGGCCTACTTGAGGGCCGCCGAATAACTATCTGGCTTGAAGCCAATCAGGGTTCTGTCACCGAGATCGAGCACCGGGCGCTTGATCATCGAGGGTTGTGCGAGCATCAATTCAATGGCTTTCGACTGATCGAGATCGGCTTTGCGTTCGTCTTCGAGTTTGCGAAAGGTGGTGCCCGCACGGTTCAAAACCACCTGCCAACCGTGCTCGTTGCACCATTGGGTCAAGTGTTCGCGGTCGATACCGGCTGTTTTGTAGTCGTGGAACTCATAGCTCACAGCGTGCTCATCGAGCCAGGTGCGCGCCTTTTTCATGGTGTCGCAGGCTTTGATGCCGAAAAGGTGCAAGGTTGTGCTTGAAGCGGTCAAGGAATTGCCCCCCTTTGGACGTATGAAAGTTAAAGGTCACGGATTATGCCACGACCAGCGGGTTTGGGTGCCGCTCGTCATACTTGCCGATGATTCAGTGCGACTTATGTGCAAAAGCCGTTGCGCAGCCAAGCGGGTAACATAGCCGGTTAATATGGCACTTCAACGGCCAGTTGTTGCCAGATCGGTGTCATAGCAAGTCGATTGTCCGGGAAACCCGCGTTATGCAAACCGCCTATACCGTTCTTATCCTGCTGATGCTGGTCAGCGTTTCGCGCCTTGTCGGGCGCATTATTCCCCTGCCGTTGCCCTTGGTGCAGATCGCCGCCGGCGCCTTGCTGGCCTGGCCTACGCTGGGGTTGCACGTGGCGCTGGACCCGGAGCTGTTCCTGTTTTTGTTCCTGCCGCCGTTGCTGTTCTCCGATGGCTGGCGCATGCCCAAGCGCGAATTGTGGCGGCTCAGAGGCCCGATCCTGACGTTGGCGGTGGGGCTGGTGTTGTTTACCGTGGTCGGTGCCGGTTACTTCATCCATTGGATATTGCCTACGATCCCGTTGCCGGTGGCCTTCGCCTTGGCGGCCGTATTGTCCCCGACTGACGCCGTGGCGGTGTCGGCCATTTCCCAAAATCGCCTGCCAAAACCTTTGATGCATATGCTTCAAGGCGAGGCATTGATGAATGATGCCTCGGGCCTGGTGACCTTCAAGTTCGCCCTGGCGGCGGCGTTGACCGGCGTGTTTTCCCTGGCCGATGCCAGCCTGACTTTTGTGCTGGTGGCGGTGGGCGGCCTCGCGGTAGGCGTGGCGCTGAGCTGGTTGGTCGGCCGTTTACGCGCCTGGATGATTGCCCGTGGTTGGGACGACCCGGCCACCCACGTGGTGTTTATGTTGCTGCTGCCGTTCGCAGCCTACGTGCTGGCCGAGCGCCTGGGTGCATCCGGCATCCTGTCGGCGGTGGCGGCGGGCATGATGCAAAGCTGGCTCGACTTGCTGCCACGCCAGACCAGCACGCGTTTGCTTAACCGCAGTGTGTGGTCGCTGCTGGAGTTTGCGTTTAATGGCCTGATCTTCCTGCTACTGGGCCTGCAACTGCCGGACATCATCAAGGCCGTGGTCAGTCACGAACCGACACTGTGGCCAACGCTGTTGTATCGCTGCCTGGATGTGGTTGCGATCTTCCTGGTGCTGGTGGTGCTGCGCTTTATCTGGGTGCAAAGCATCTGGCGTTTGTCGGGCCTGTTACGGCGGCTGCGTGGGAAAAGCGAGCTGACACTCGTGCCTACGGCCCGGTCCTGCTGGCTATTGACCGTGGGTGGCGTGCGCGGTGCGGTCACTTTGGCGGGTGTGATGTCGGTGCCTTTATTGCTGGCGCCTGGCCAGGATTTTCCCGAGCGCGACCTGCTGATCTTTATCGCCGCCGGCGTGATCCTGCTGTCGCTGGTGGCGGCCTGCATTGCGTTGCCGCTGCTATTGCGTGGCATCGAGCAGAGCCCCGATGAAAAGCGCCATAACGAAGTGCGTGAGGCGTGGAAAAAAACCGCCGTAGCCGCCATCCACGCGCTGGAAGCGGACGAGCCTGCCGAAACCGAAACCCCGGACGCCGCCCAGGCAGCACTCGCGACCGAGTTAAAGGCGCGGCTGATGTCGGAATACCGTCATCAGTTGGAAGTATTCAACGATTCAGCCGAAGCCCAGGCACTGGCGCATCAGATGGACCTGCTTGAACGCAAATTGCGCCTCAAGGCCCTGCGCGCGCAGCGCTTGGAGTTGTACAGCCTGAGCCGTCATCACCAGATTGGTGATGACGTGTTGCGCGAGGTCTTGGCGGATCTGGATATGAGTGAGGCGAATCTGGGTGTGATGAAGTAGTTGTCCACACCGCGGTGCCTTAAAGTTTGGGGTACTGCTCGGCTATGAAAGACTTATCCAGTTCTGTCAATCGGGTGGGCCAAGGGATTGCCGGCTGCTTCCATAGTTCGTCTCTGGTGAAGCCGTAATGCATGATTGAGTTTCTATCGTATTTGGAGGCAGCGACGTTTTTTCCAGTGAGGCGCTGGAGAATGTCTTTATGGATGGCTTCATTCGATCCATGGCCTTTAAAGTGTCTGTAGATGGTTGGCGTATTAAAATCAATCGTTCTATTGGGGTGTTTATGTTCGTGATGCAACCCTAGGGCATGCCCGAACTCATGGGCTGCAATGGCTTCGAATCTTGGGTTGTCGTAAGGGTTTGGCAACACCATGGTCGGTAGGTAGAGGGGTACCTTTTGCGCGTCGGTTCCAAGTGCAGAGCTGCCTGATTGAGTCTCCCCATAGTCCAGCGCGATGCGTATATCTCCCTCTTCCCCTGAAACAAATTCAAAGGTCAGGTTGATATGCGACAGCCAAAGATTCGCAGCCTTTTTTATGTGCTCCAGTGCTTCTTCGTCGGCATCATAGACAGCAATCTTCAGCGTGGAATTTTGCGGCCAGTATTTGTCGGGTGCTGAAACAGCGCGGGTTTTTCTTGAGTGGGATTTATCCGGGGGCGCTTGATATATATCAATGTCGTGAGTGCGTGTGGAGGTGAAACCGAGAGTTGCTGTGCTCAGGTTTGTCATCGTGCCATGTCTACATTGTTCAAGACGTTAATGAACATTGAGTGGCACTTGTCGTTGATAGGATTCCACCGATTATCGTTTTTAAGCAAATGGCTACTTATGCAGCGCAGTGTCGATCGTGTGGCGCTGCCCGCACTTTATCTACAGTGCGGGCAGCGTGGGGGTGTTCAGCGACGGTTTATGAAGTCCCGAATCCGTTCCGCCGCTTCCACACACTCCGACAACGGCGCAACCAGCGCCAGGCGTACGCGACCGGCGCCAGGGTTGAAGCCGTCGACTTCGCGCGACAGGTACGAACCCGGCACTACGGTCACGTGTTCTTCCACGAACAAGTCACGGCAGAACGCGGCATCGTCGCCCTTCACGTTCGGCCACAGATAGAAGCCGCCGTCTGGGGCTTGTACATCCAGCACCGGCTTGAGAATCGCCAGCACGGCGTCGAATTTCTCCCGATACATGTCACGGTTGGCCAATACGTGGGGCTCATCCTGCCAGGCAGCAATGCTGGCCAGCTGGGTTTGCACCGGCATCGCGCAACCGTGATAGGTGCGGTACAGCAGGAAGGCCTTGAGGATATCGGCATCGCCAGCCACGAAACCCGAGCGCAGGCCCGGCAGGTTGGAGCGCTTGGACAGGCTGTGGAACACCACGCAACGCTTGAAGTCCTGGCGGCCCAGTTCCACACAGGCGCTGAGCAGGCCTGGCGGCGGGGTTTGTTCGTCGAAGTACAGCTCGCTGTAGCACTCGTCGGCGGCGATCACGAAGTCATATTCGTCGGCCAGGGCGATGAGCTTTTTCAGGGTCTCGACCGGGATCAGCGCGCCGGTCGGGTTGCCGGGTGAGCACAGGAACAGGATCTGGCAGCGTTTCCAGATGTCTGGCGAAACGGCGTCGAAGTCCGGGTTGAAACCATTGCTGTCCAGGGACGGCAGGTAATGCGGCTTGGCCCCGGCCAGGAACGCAGCGCCTTCATAGATCTGATAGAACGGGTTGGGGCTGACCACCAGTGCATCGTCAGCGCGGTTGACCACGGTTTGGGTGAAGGCAAACAGCGCCTCGCGGGTGCCGTTGACCGGCAAAATGTTGCGCGCCGGGTCGAGCCAACCTTTGGGCACGTTGAAGCGCCGTTCACACCAGGCGCCGATGGCCTCGCGCAGGGCCGGGATTCCCAGCGTGGTC
>NZ_VBVZ01000559.1 GCF_005863185.1 Pseudomonas edaphica | reverse complement strand
CCCATAATGAGCACACCCGGTCTATCTGATGCACCGATTGAGCGATTTGGGAGCGCTGCGCGCTCCAACGCAGGGCAAGCCTGCTCGCCACAACAAGCCTGCTCGCCACACCAGCTCTTTTCACTTCAATTATCCGCCGTTCTCCCAAAATCACCGCAAGTTCCGAACGGTGCATATCGTTACAAGTTTTTTGTCCTACAAAAAACCCCTAGAAACCGTACAGTCTCTGGGATCTGTCCTAGACTGATGACCGATGGGTCCGTTTCAAAACAAAAACCCCGCAAAAAATCGAAACTTTACAACTCTGCCGCAGGTCAAGTTTTTAAGGGAGACGAGCGCAGGCGCTTCAGCCGAACGCCCGTCCATCCACTCTTTTTTCGCAATGGGTGCAACTGGCATACGCCTTGCCAGCTTGTACTGTGCTTGTGCGCCTGGCCGCAGGATGTGGCCAATCGGAGCCGATGGCAGCGGGCCATCAGCCGACCAAACATGTAGGAGAGAACTATGATCAGTGCTGCAGTCGATACTCAGGGAGAGCGTTTTAGTCAGCCGGCAGGGGGACCGACTTCGTTGGCCGACCTGCCCAACACTGTGCGGCCGATCGTGAGTCAGAACCCTAATCGTAAGAAAGTCCTGTTTGTGACGTCCGAATTCGCCGACCTGGTGAAAACCGGCGGCCTGGGCGACGTATCCGCTGCCCTGCCCCGCGCCATGGCGCACCTGCATGATGTGCGCGTGTTGATCCCGGGCTACCCGCAGGTAATGGAAAGTGACAACCCGATCCATATCATTGGCGAGCTGGGCGGGCACGCAGCGCTGCCGCCGTGCAAGATCGGGCGCATGGACCTCAAGGATGGCCTGGTTATCTATGTGCTGATCTGCCCCGAGCTCTACGAGCGTGAAGGCACGCCCTACGGCGCCAACAATGGCCGCGACTGGCCGGACAAACATATCCGCTTCGCTCGCCTGGGCCTGGCCGCCGCCGACATGGCCGCCAACCTGGCGCAGATCCACTGGTGCCCGGACCTGGTGCACGCCCATGACTGGCCGGCTGGCCTGGCGCCGGCTTATATGCACTGGCGTGGGTCGCGCACCCCCACGCTGTTCACCATTCATAACCTCGCCTATCAAGGTGTGGTCAGCCTGGCGTCGACCCCGGAATTGGGCATTCCACCCCATGCCCTGCAACAGGAAGGCATGGAGTTCTACGGCAAGATGTCGTTCCTCAAGGCGGGCATGGCGTATTCCAGCCATATCACCACCGTGAGTGCGACCTACGCCCAGGAAATCACCACCCCGGAATTCGGCTGTGGCCTCGACGGCTTCCTCGCCAGCAAGACCCAGCAAGGCCTGCTCAGCGGGATTCCCAATGGCATCGACGAAAGCTGGGAAACCTCCACCGACACGCATCTGACCCATAACTTCAATATTGGCGACTGGGAAGGCAAGGCGGTGAACGCCGCCCATGTGCGCGAACTGTTCGGCCTGCACGAGTCCAGCGGCCCGCTGTTCGCGGTGGTATCACGGCTGGTGTACCAAAAAGGCCTGGACCTGACCGAAGCGGTCAGCAGCTTTATTGTCGAGAACGGTGGCCAGATCGCCATCATCGGCCGTGGCGAGCCGGAGGAAGAACACGCCATGCGCGAACTGGCCCTGCGCTTTCCTGGCCAGGTCGGGGTGCGCATCGGCTTCAACGAAACCGATGCACGGCGCATGTTCGCCGGCAGCGATTTCCTGCTGATGCCCTCGCGCTATGAGCCGTGTGGCTTGAGCCAGATGTACGCCCAGCGTTTCGGCTCGCTGCCGGTGGCGCGCAATACCGGCGGCTTGGCGGACACCATCGAAAATGGCGTCACCGGCTTCCTGTTCAATGAGTCCACTGTCGAGAGCTATAAAGAAGCACTGAGCCGCGCGTTCAGGGTGTTTGCCAATAAAGGCCTGCTTAACGCCATGCGCAGCCGCTCCATGACCCAACCGTTCAACTGGTGCCAGGCGGTGGAACCCTACGCCGAGCTATACGAGCAACTGGTGGCCAAGGCCCTGGGGAAACCCACGAAGTAATTTTTTGGTTGTTGTTTCAAAAAAGGGAGGTCTTCATAGATGCCGTCACGGACTCTGGAAACCTGGCCCCACGGCGCAATCATGCTGGACGCGCAACACACGCGTTTTGCCTTGTGGGCGCCAGACGCGTTTTATGTCAGCGTTGAATTGCAAGACGGCAAGTCCATCGCCATGCTGCCCCAGGCAGATGGCTGGTTCGAGGTAGAAACCGAGTGCCCGGCGGGCACTTGTTACCGCTACAACATTGATGGCGAACAGGACGTGCCGGACCCGGCATCCCGGGCCCAGGCACTCGACGTGCACGGCTGGAGCGTGGTCGTCGACCCCCTCGCCTATCAATGGCGACACAGCCAGTGGCAAGGTCGCCCTTGGCATGAGGCGGTGATCTACGAACTGCATGTGGGCGCACTGGGTGGCTATGCTGGCGTGCAAAAGCACCTGCCACGCCTGGCCGAACTGGGCGTGACCGCCATTGAACTGATGCCGCTGGCGCAATTTCCCGGCGAGCGCAATTGGGGCTACGACGGGGTGCTGCTCTACGCCCCGCAAGCCTCCTATGGCTCCCCCGAACAACTCAAGGCCCTGATCGACAGTGCCCACGAACACGGTTTGGCGGTGATCCTGGATGTGGTCTACAACCACTTCGGCCCCGATGGCAATTACCTGGGCCAGTACGCCCAAGGCTTCTTTGAAGAAGACGTGCACACGCCGTGGGGCGCCGGGATTGATTTTGATCGCCGTGAGGTGCGCGACTTTTTCCTCGACAACGCACTGATGTGGTTGCTCGAGTACCGCTTCGACGGCCTGCGCCTGGACGCGGTCCACGCCATCGACAACCCCGGTTTCCTCAAGGAACTTGCGCAACGGGTACGCCAGCAGGTGGACACCGGCCGGCACGTATGGCTGGTGCTGGAAAACGAACTCAACCAGGCCCGCCTGCTCAAGCACGACTTTGATGCGCAGTGGAATGACGACTTCCATAACGTACTGCACGTACTGCTCACGGGCGAAACGGATGCGTATTACAGCGACTTCGCACAAGACCCCACCGAGAAGCTCGCGCGCTGCCTGGGCGAAGGTTTTATCTACCAAGGCCACACCACCCGTCACGGCCATGCGCGCGGCGAACCCAGTGGTGATCTGCCACCCAGCGCCTTCGTGGCGTTTTTGCAAAACCACGACCAGGTCGGCAACCGCGCCCTGGGCGAGCGCCTGCACCAACTGTGCTCGCCCCAGGCGTTGAAGGCGGCCACCACCTTACTGCTGATGTCGCCGATGATTCCGCTGATGTTTATGGGCGATGAAGTCAACGCCGAGCAGCCGTTCCTGTTTTTCACCGATCATCACGGTGAGCTGGCCGAAGCCGTGCGCGAGGGCCGACGCAACGAATTTGCCGATTTCGCCGCGTTTAAAGACCCTGAGCGGCGCGAACAGATCCCCGACCCGAATGCGCTGCCGACTTTCCTGCAGTCGGCGCCCCGCTTCACCGAGCACGAACACGCGCAGCTTTACCGTCAGCTGCTGAGCCTGCGCCATCGGCACATCGTGCCGCACTTGCCCGGCAGCGTGGCCCTGGGCGCGCAGGTACTGGCCGACGGCGCCGTCACCGCGCGCTGGCGCCTGGGCAACGGCAGCCTGTTGCAGATTGACCTGAACCTGGGTGCCACGCCGCTGGATCACCCGGCGCCGCCGCACCTGCTATTCGAGACGTCTGCCCATGAAGGCGCGCAACTGGCGCCGTTCAGCGCACGCGTCGCCTTATCCCCTGTTGGAGATCACCCTTGAGCGAAGCGAACCTGGAAATACTCGCCAGCCGCGCGGGCCTGGCCGTCGATTGGATCGACGCAAACGGCCGTCCGCAACATGTCGAACCCGCCGCCTTGCGTGCCGTCCTCAAAGGCCTGGGCCACCCGGCCGATACTGACGCCGAGATCAATGCCAGCC
>NZ_VBVZ01000558.1 GCF_005863185.1 Pseudomonas edaphica | reverse complement strand
CTGTTCGACCGCGTACAATCACGCTGGAAAAATGACCACGTGGCAGGCCTTGAGCTTTACCGCTACGCCCAAGAGCAAGCCCAAGCCATGGGCTGGCGTTTGAACCTCGAGATCAAAGGCCACCGCGTCAGTGACTTCCCCCACGCCATCCATCGCGGCGGCGACCTGGGCGATTTTGAACATTACCCGAACGCCGGCCTGTGGATCCTGGAAATCCAGATCGCCCACCCGAGCAAGCCCTACGGCGCTTTTTACGAAGACCTACTCGCTTAAGGAACATCCATGGAACGCTCCACCCAATTTCCCGTGCTGCTGTTTTCCTACGGCACCTTGCAGGACAAAGCCGTGCAACTCGCCAACTTCGGCCGGGAACTGGTCGGCCAGCACGACGCCATGCTCGGCTATGCGCAAAGCTGGGTAGAAATTACCGACCCGCAAGTGCTCGCCACCAGCGGCAAGACCCATCACCCGATTGTCGCGCCCACCGAGGAAAAGGCTGCCAGCGTTGAAGGCATGGTCTTACAGCGTGGGTGTACGTGCAGGTGTGAAAATGAAACATCCGGGTAATTGATTTCAATCTGCCAATGCAGGAATTAAAGTAGCGCCCCCTCGAGAATTGAATCCCGAGGGTCAGTCCATGGAGTTTCACAGTGAAGTACGTCAGTAAAGTAGTTGCAGCAGCTGTTCTCGGTTTCACCCTCGCAGGCTGCACCGGCACCGCCATCAAATCCCCGCAGTACGACAGCAGCCAATACACCGTTTTGGGCCACAGTGAAGCCAGCGCCACCGGCATCATGCTGCTCGGCATCATCCCGATCGGCCAGAACAACCGCTTCGTGCGCGCCCAGGATGCCGCCATCAAGGCCAAAGGCGGCGACGCGCTGATCAACACCCAAGTGCAGGAAAAATGGTTCTGGGCCTGGGTACTGAATGGTTACACCACCAAGATTTCGGGTGATGTGATCAAGTTGAAAACCGCGCAGTAAGTATCAAGTTGTCAGGGCGCAGACCCTGGCAAGCGACGTATCATGGGCCAACCATTCGAGGACGGCCCATGAACCTCAGTATTCTCTACGCACTCGCCGCTGCTGCCCTGTTCGGCGCCAGCACGCCGCTCGCCAAAAGCCTCGGCCTGAACCTTTCGCCCGTACTGCTCGCCGGCCTGCTCTACCTCGGCAGCGGTGTCGGCCTGGCCTGCTTGCGCCTTATCCGTGATCGCGGCTGGAAACCCAGCGGGCTGACCCGTGCTGAATGGCCCTGGCTGCTCGGCGCCATCGCCTTCGGTGGCATCCTCGGCCCGGTTGCCTTGATGTTCGGCCTCACGCGCACCGCCGGCGCGACCGCCTCCCTGATGCTCAACCTTGAATCGGTGCTGACCGCCGTGATCGCCTGGCTGGTGTTCAGAGAAAACGCCGACCGCCGCATCGTCCTCGGCATGCTCGCGATCGTGCTGGGCGGCGTGGCGTTGTCATGGTCCGACGGCGGCGGCGCCAGCCACGACTGGACCGGGCCGTTTGCCGTGGCGGTAGCTTGTTTGTGCTGGGGGATTGATAACAACCTGACGCGCAAGGTCTCGGCCTCGGACGCGCTGTTTATCGCCGGAGCCAAGGGGTTGATTGCCGGGCTGGTGAATAGCAGCCTGGCACTTTACCTCGGCGCGCAGATACCGGGTGTGGCACAGCTGGCGCCCATCTTGTTGGTTGGGTTTTTGGGGTATGGCATCAGCCTGGTCATGTTTGTGCTGGCGTTACGCGGGTTGGGCAGTGCACGCACGGGCGCTTACTTCTCGACGGCGCCGTTCCTCGGCGCGGCTGTTGCCCTGCTGGCATTTGGGGAATCGGTAACGGTGGCGTTCTGGATTGCATCCGCGCTGATGGCCGTGGGCGTGTGGCTGCACCTGACGGAGCGGCATGCCCATGAGCATCTGCATGAAGCGACGGAACATGGGCATCGGCATGTGCATGATGAACATCATCAGCATGAGCACGGGTTTGAGTGGGACCCGGCGCAGCCGCATAGCCATGTGCATGTTCATAGTGTGATGCGGCATAGCCATGCGCATTTTCCGGATGTGCATCATCGGCATCGGCATTGAGGGCCGGCAGTTCACAAAATGTATTAGGGCGGCTCGATTGGCCGCCCTTTTAGCGAAATACGGTTACGTTCAGGCGTAGCGCCCCTTGTAACCTTTATGCTCGTACTCCCAGCCCTTGCACGCCAGCCCCACATGCTTGGGAATCAAAGCAGCGCCGCTGCTATAGGCGGTGATGGTCCTGCGAGAGAACCCCAACTCCACAGCAGCTGCGGAAAGGGACAGGTTGTTACTGAGCATCCACTGCCGGAAATCCTGTGTCAGCATCACCTCACCGGATTGCTCCAATGCTAGACGGTGCAGCGTGACAGCTGACAGTTCGAGGTCGTTACCCCACGTCACATCAAACCCCCACTCACCGACTTCTACTTGGCTAAATCGAGCCAAATCCAGAAGAGGTTTGAGGATCGGAAAGGCATTTATATGATCGAGAAGATCAACGGTATGCCGCTTGCCGTTATTCCATTCGATCTGTAAGGCACGCTTGCCGGCAACTGGTTGCACAGCAGAGATGCGAAGCTTGCTGGTCATAAGTCAGTTCCTCCGGTTTTGTTCATCCCATACGCGCTTGAGATCCGCGATATGAGCTTTTGCCCAAAGCAGGGCGGCTTTCAAGGCCTTTGTTTCTGCCCCTGTACCGAGCACAACAAGCCCTTCTATCTGAACCAGCGACTCGCCATCCGGCGTCTGCACGTGAAAGTGCGGCGGCGCGTGGTCGTCGGGATAGATTTTTATTTTCCAGTTTCGTTCACTGTGAAGGGTCGCCATGGAGACGGATGCTAGAGAAAAAATTTCCCTAGCACAATTGTAATTTCAAACGTTTACTCGATTTGCCACTCCCGAGGTTGCAGGGTTCGTAGGTAGGACTGCCCATGCCCAGCAATCCAGGCAACGTCCTACAAACCGTTCAGAAGCGTCGGCCTCGCACTTCAAAATCGTCGAGCCTATAGTCACTCGGTCGCCCACAGGGCGAACGGGTTTGGCGACTCGATGATTAATCGACAGAAACGTCCTGGCGTATTTGCGGGATACTTCTGCACGCAATAAGCTGCTTAACGGTAGCTGTGCGTGGGAGACCTTCGGGTCTGCCGGTTTTTCCGATTGTGCCGGTTCGCCAACCTGCGTACAGCTGCCACCCTTTTGTTTGGCGACAAATGTGTGGTTGCTACCCTCTGACAACCGGAGTTCCACATATGAACCAATACATAGCCCTCACCAGCAACGACAGCGCCACCCCTGCCCTTTTTGTCGATACCACCGTCCCCCTGGAAATCCTCCTCGACGCCGCGAGTTTTCGGCTGCGTGCCGTCACCCAAGTCCTTGAGAACCTTGCACTGCGCAGCGAGATCAGTAGTGATGCCGTTGTTCTCAGTGATTTTGCCTTGCTGTGTTCAATCCCGTTGCGCGATGGCTGCGATTTGCTGGACGTGATAGGCCGGCGCATGGATATGCCCGGCGCGTGATCTAGAAACGGCAGTTTTCAAACTCCAGAGATCACAAAACCCCTGGTTTCTCCCGAAATCAGGGGTTCGATTGCCTCGCACGGAGAGCGTGACGAGACTCAAATAAAAATCTGTCCTTTTCCTTTCTCAGACAGCGGCTTTAGCGTCCACCTGGTAAAAATCCGCCATGTAATCCACAAACGCCCTGACCTTGGGCGCCAAGTGCCGGGATTGCGGGTACAGCGCGTAATAACGCCACTCGCCCATCGAGTAGTTGGGCAGGATGGGCACCAGTTGCCCTTGCGCCAGGTTGTTGCGCACCGTCGCATGCGTAAAGCAGCCGATGCCTGCGCCGGCCAGTGTGGCGGCGTGCAAGGCAGTGATGGTGTTGGTCTTGAATTGGCCTTTGGGCGTGACGCTCACGGTTGCACCACGGGCCGAGGTGAGTTGCCAATCTGATGCCTCCCCGACAAACCTCAGCA
>NZ_VBVZ01000557.1 GCF_005863185.1 Pseudomonas edaphica | reverse complement strand
GTATTGGCCGAGCCGATCCAGACCGTAATGCGCCGCTACAACATCGAAAACCCGTACGAGAAGCTGAAAGAGTTGACGCGCGGCAAGGGCATCAGCCCTGAGGCGCTGCAAACTTTCATCGACGGCCTGGACATGCCAGCCGCCGCCAAGGCCGAGCTGAAATTGCTCACCCCGGCCAACTACATCGGCAATGCGGTGGCCCAAGCCAAGCGCATCTGATTTAGCGCAAGCCCTCTTGAGACGCCCGGCCGCGCCGGGCGTTTTTATTCCTGTCTTAAAAGCGCTTTTTTTCAATAGGTTACACATGAATCCTGATATTCCTCTTCAACTTCTGGGCGGCATCACGGCACGCGAATTCCTGCGCGACTACTGGCAGAAAAAACCGCTGCTGATCCGTCAGGCCATCCCTGATTTCGAAAGCCCGATCGACGCCGACGAACTGGCCGGCCTGGCCCTGGAAGAAGAAGTTGAATCGCGCCTGGTAATCGAACACGGCGAGCGCCCATGGGAACTGCGCCGCGGGCCGTTCGCCGAAGATGCGTTCAGCACATTGCCAGAGCGTGAGTGGACCCTGCTGGTGCAGGCAGTCGACCAGTTCGTACCCGAAGTTGCCGAATTGCTCGGGCACTTCCGCTTTTTGCCCAGCTGGCGCATCGACGATGTGATGATCAGCTTCGCCGCACCCGGCGGCAGTGTTGGCCCGCACTTCGACAACTACGACGTGTTCCTGCTGCAGGCCCAAGGCAAGCGCAACTGGAAAATCGGCCAGATGTGCAATTCCGAAAGCCCGCTGCTGCAGCACGCCGACCTGCGCATCCTCGCAGAATTCGAACAGAGCGAAGAATGGGTGCTGGAACCGGGCGACATGCTTTACCTGCCGCCGCGCCTGGCGCACTTCGGCATCGCCGAAGATGACTGCATGACCTATTCGGTGGGCTTCCGCGCACCGAGCGCCGCCGAAGTGCTGACCCACTTCACCGACTTCCTCAGCCAGTACCTGACCGATGAAGAGCGCTACACGGACGCCGACGCCCAACCAGTCAGCGACCCGCACCAGATTCAGGCGGATGCACTCGACCGCCTCAAAGGTCTGTTGGCCGAGCACATGAGCGACGAGCGCATGCTGCTGACCTGGTTCGGCCAGTTCATGACCGAGCCGCGGTACCCGGAACTGGTCGCCGGTGAAGAATTGGGCGAAGAAGACTTTATCAGCAGCCTGGAAAACGGCGCGATTCTGGTGCGCAACCCGAGCGCGCGCATGGCGTGGTCGGAAGTGGACGATGACGTACTGCTGTTTGCCAGCGGCCAGAGCCGTTATCTGCCAGGCAAACTGCGCGAACTGTTGAAACTGGTCTGCTCGGCCGACGCCCTGCACAGCGAAAACCTCGGCACCTGGCTGGCCGACGAAGACGGTCGTGACCTGCTGTGCGAACTGGTCAAGCAAGGAAGCCTGGGATTTGCCGATGAATAAGATTCACGTAAGTGTCGCGGACTGGCAAAAGGATATCGCTGAGATTCGGCGCATTCGTGAGGCGGTGTTTATCGCTGAACAATCGGTTCCACCAGAGCTGGAATGGGATGCGGATGACGCCGACGCAATGCATTTTCTTGCATTCGAAGGCGATTTTCCGATTGGCACCGCTCGCCTGCTGCCCAGCGGCGAGATTGGTCGCGTGTCGGTACTCAAGGACTGGCGCGGACTGAAGGTCGGCGACAAGCTGATGGAAACGGTGATCGGCGAGGCCGAAAAACGTGGCCAGACCAGGCAGTTCCTGAGTGCGCAGGTGTATGCGGCGCCGTTTTATGAGCGGCTGGGTTTCAAGATCGTCAGTGACGAATTCCTTGAAGTCGGGATTCCGCACGTTGATATGGTGCGCGAGGGCTGATTCGAGATCGAGTCGCCCTTATCGCAGGCAAGCCAGCTCCCACAGGGGAATGCATTCCAAATGTGGGAGCTGGCTTGCCTGCGATAGCGATGTAAGCAACACCCCAAAATGCCCTGCCTGCCAGGGCATTTTGCCGTCTACGATTCAACTTGCGACCCGCCAGGCCGACAAACTGGCACTATCAAGCCTAATTGACTCGCAGAGATAACGGACATGTCCCTACGCACCCTGCTCACCGCCCTGCTCCTCACTGCCAGCGCCTGCGCCATGGCCGACACCGAAGTCGTCAACCTGAGCAACCGCACCAGCGCCGACCTACTGCCCGTCGCGCAGAACTTTATCGGCAAGGACGGCACCGTCAGCGCCTATGGCAACCAGCTTATTGTTAAAGCGGACCCCGGCAAGATCCAGGACCTGCGCGCCCTGCTCACGCAACTGGACACACCCGCCAAGCGCCTGTTGATCACCGTCGACAGCAACGAAAACAACCAGCAGAACAGCGGCGACAGCCAAACCCGCATCATCAGCTACGGCACTGCCAGCCGCGACGGCGGCATCCAGCAGATCCAGGCCAGTGAAGGCGTGCCCGCACTGATTCAGGTCGGCCAGAGCGTGCCACTGACCACCACGCAGCCTGACGCCTACGGCCGCCCGCAGAACCAGACCCAGTACCGCAACGTCACCCAGGGCTTTTACGTGACTGCCAGTGTCACTGGCGAAACCGTACACCTGGCTATCAGTACCAACCGTGACCGCATGAGCCAGGAACGTCCCGATGTAGTGAATATTCAAAGTACCGACACAACGGTCAGTGGCCGCCTGGGCGAATGGATCCCGCTGGCGGGTATCAATCGCGAGACCCAGGCCGATAAATCCTCTACAACCCGCAGCTACTCTACCCAGGGCCGTGATGACCTGACTTTGCGGGTCAAGGTTGACACCCTGAACTAAAGCACCAAAAACTGACTGGCGAGTCGCATTAGACTAAAGATGTAGTGCCTGAAAAATAGCACTACAAAACATTTGACGAGCCAAAAAAGCCTGTGCATGATGGCCTCGCTCCCGCTAATCAGAGGCCCTGGCAAGGGCCTTCGGATCGCCGCTCTAAGCTACCCACCTGAGCCGATTCGTGTCTGTACCGCCCACAAGGTGTGTTTGACGTTGGTTGCGACTGGAACGAAGTTGTCCCGAGGGACGGAAGCTAACCAGGTAACCCGGCTACACACTGATGGATCGTACCAAGGCCCACGATGCCCGAAGACTGTTCGCAGTTTGCCCTTACCTGCTCAACTCACCCTCTCGCACTGCGTTTATCCCGTCGCCTTCCCCCGCCAAACCCGACTTGACCGCCTAAGCTTCTGGTCAGCGAGCAGCCCTGCCCACGCATTGAATGCACGGCTGGCAAAACGGATGTTTTTCCAAACAAGACGCGACGAGGTTTTTCCCCATGGCACTGACACGCGAACAGCAAATTGCAGCCCTTGAAAAAGATTGGGCTGAAAACCCACGCTGGAAAGGCGTAACCCGCGCTTATTCCGCTGCTGACGTCGTCCGCCTGCGTGGCTCGGTTCAACCTGAGCACACCTTTGCAAAACTCGGCGCCGAGAAGCTGTGGAAGCTGGTCACCCAGGGTGCCAAGCCGTCCTTCCGCCCCGAAAAAGATTTCGTCAACTGCATGGGCGCCCTCACTGGCGGCCAGGCAGTTCAACAGGTAAAAGCCGGTATCCAGGCGATCTACCTGTCCGGCTGGCAAGTGGCAGCGGACAACAACTCCGCTGAATCCATGTACCCCGACCAATCGCTGTACCCGGTGGACTCCGTGCCGACCGTGGTCAAGCGCATCAACAACTCGTTCCGCCGCGCCGACCAGATCCAGTGGAAAGCCGGTAAAGGTCCGGGCGACGAAGGCTACATCGACTACTTCGCACCCATCGTGGCTGACGCCGAAGCGGGTTTCGGCGGCGTACTCAACGCCTACGAACTGATGAAGAGCATGATCGAGGCAGGCGCTGCCGGCGTGCACTTCGAAGACCAACTGGCGTCGGTGAAAAAATGCGGCCACATGGGCGGCAAGGTACTGGTTCCAACCCAGGAAGCCGTACAAAAGCTGACCGCAGCACGCTTGGCCGCTGACG
>NZ_VBVZ01000556.1 GCF_005863185.1 Pseudomonas edaphica | reverse complement strand
GTCCTGATTGGGAAAGCGCCCCAGGTAGGCCATCAACTGATTGCGTGTTTGCGCCAATTGTTTTTGCAACGGCGGCAAGGTCGCACGGGTTTGTGCCAGTGCCGTTTGCTGGGTCAGCACGTCGGTATCGCCAATCGCCCCCAAACGCCGCTGAGCTTGCAGCAGATCAAGTTGGCCGCCCTGCAGGCGGATGATTTCCTCGGTAGACGCGATTTGATCGCGTACAGACGCGAGGCTGATGGCGGTATTGACCACATTGGCGGTCAGGGTCAGGTAAGTCGCCTCCAGCTGGAAGCGCTGGTATTCGGCCTGCGCCGTGGTCGACTCGATTTGCCGGCGCGTACCGCCAAACACATCCGGGGCATAGGAGACGCTCAGCGACGCTGAACTGACGGTCAGTATTGGCGATTGCGGCACGCCGGAGGTGACCCCCGAGACTTTCTCACGGGCCTTCTGCACATTGCCGCTCACCGACGGGAACAACGAAGCTTGATCGGCATAGATCAGCTCGTTGGCCTGGCGCAACGCGGCTTGCGCGGCGCTCACATCCGGGTTGGCCTTCAAGGCTTCTTCGACCAATGCGTTCAAGGCGGGCGAACGAAACAGTGTCCACCATTGCCCGGGAATATCCATCCCGGCGATCAGCCGCTGCGCGGCGCCACCGGTGTCGATATCGGCGTGGGCGGTGGTGGTGAGTTTTTCTTTTGAATAGTCGGCGTTCGCGGCCACATCGGGTCGGGCGAAATCCGGCCCGACGGTGCAGCCGGCGAGGGCCAGGCACAGGAGGCTAAGCGGAGCGAGAACGTGTGATACACGCTGCCGAGGCTGCTCTTTCATGTTGACTCTATTAATCAGTTGGCTAACTGTTTTTTGTTGAGCAATGACTGCAGGTGCATCAGGGACGCTGGACTCAAACCAGTGTAGGTGGTGCCGGGCGCTATGCAATGTCGCCCCCTGAGTTTCCGATGCACTGATGGCTATAAAATGCATATTCCGCATTCTTGTAGAATTAGGATATGCATAATCAGTATTTTACACTGGATGATCAGTCCCTCATCTTCTCCCTCCCTATAAACAGGCTTCTGGAGAAAAACGTGCGTTACCTGACAACACTGACGGCCGGGATGACCGCCGCCTTGCTATGCCTGACTGCGCACGCGCAAACGCTGGTGGTAGGCGACCAAAGCTACAACGCCCAGGCCGTGATGGAAGCAGCGGGGGTGCTCAACGACCTGCCCTACACCCTGGAATGGAAACAATTCACCGCCGGCTCGCCCGTCGCCGAAGCGCTGAATGCCAACAGCCTGGACATCGGCCTGCTGGGGGATGCGCCGGTGTTGTTCCTGGGGGCACTCGGCGCGCCGATCAAAGTGATTGGCATCAGCCGACAGAACCTCGAAGGCGTGGCGATTCTGGTCAGAAAAGACTCCTCGATCCACAGCCTTGCCGACCTTGCCGGCAAGCGCGCGGCCATCTGGAAAGGCTCCTGGAGCCAGCAACTGCTGATGACGGCGCTGGACAAAGCCGGCGTGCCACATGACTCGCTGGAGCTGCGGTACCTCAGCGCGCTGGATGCTTCCCATGCGTTGGAAGGCGGCTCGGTTGATGTGATCGCCACCTGGGAACCCTACGTTACCCAACAGGAACGCCAAGGCGCACGGGTGCTGGCAACGGCTGAGGGGTTGATACCTGCGCAGAGCTTTATTGCCGCCAACACCAAGGCCTTGGAGAGCAAACGCGCACCCATCAGCGACTTTCTGCAGCGCTTGAAGAAGGCCCGCGACTGGACACGCCAAAGCCCGGCCAATGCCGATGCGTATGCGGATGCCTGGGCCAAACGTACCCGCGCCGATGCCGACATCGCCCGCGCCTGGTTTGCCCGCGCGCGCACCACGGTTGAGCCGGTCACGGCCCAGTCACCGGTGGAAGCGCAAAAGACCGTGGACTTTTTTGCCAGCCAAGGCCTGGTCAAGTCCTATTCGGCGGCCAGCCTGTTCGACGATTCATTCGCGGCCGCCTTGCAACCCGCCGTGGCCAAAACGCTTCAAGGAACACTGAACAAATGACTAAAAGACAGCTGAAACTTGGCGCCCTGACGATGGGCTGCGGCGGCCCCGGCCGCCATAACCTATGGCTTGACCCCGAGTTACCGGCCGATGCCAGCGTCAACGTCGACTGGTACATCGACATTGCCCGCCAGGCGGAGGCCGCACTGTTCGACTTGATGTTCATCGTCGACAGCCAGTTCATCACGCCCGGCTCGCCGTCCCACTACCTCAATCGCCTGGAGCCGCTGACCCTGTTATCGGCATTGGCCGTCAGCACACGGCATATCGGTTTGGTCGGCACACTGACAACGTCCTACAACTCGCCCTACAACGTGGCACGGCGCTTGGCCTCCCTGGACCTGATCAGCAAAGGCCGCGCCGGCTGGAACGTGGTCACCAGCGGTGACGCTGGCACCGCCGGCAACTACAGCCGTGACGAGCATTACGACTACGACACCCGCTACGGCCGCGCCGCCGAACATGTCCAGGTGGTACAGGGCTTGTGGAATTCCTATGAGGATGACGCCTTCGTGCGCGACCGTGCGACGGGCCAGTTTCTCGACCCCAGCAAACTGCACAGCCTGAACCACAAGGGCGAGCACTTTTCAGTGGTCGGCCCGCTGAATATCCAGCGCTCGCCCCAAGGCCAGCCGGTGATCTTCCAGGCCGGTGACTCGGAACAAGGCCGCCACCTGGGCGCCGCCACCGCCGATGTGATCTTCACTCACGCCGCCAGCATCGAGCAGGGCCGGGCGTTTTACCGGGATATAAAGGGCAGGGCGCTGCAACACGGGCGCGACCCGGAGCAGTTACTGGTGATGCCCGGCGCGGAAATCTATGTAGGCGATACCGACGAGCATGCGCGTGAAATCGAGCAGTATTACCATCAGGCTGACCATAGTTTTGAGCTGGCACTGAAGGAGTTTGGGCGTAATTTCGGCTGGCATGATTTCAGCCAATACGACCTGGATGCGCCGTTTCCCCAGGAGAGTCTGGAGGCTGCACGCAGCAGCTTTTTTACCAATGCCAAGCGCATTGCTGATCAGGCGCGGGAGAAGGGGTTTACCTTGCGTCAGGCGGTGGAATTTGGTCGGCAACTGCGGCCGGGGGCGTTTGTAGGGACGGCGGATACTGTCGCGCAAAAAATGGCCGATTGGCTCCAGGCGCGGGCGGTGGATGGGTTCAATATTTATATTGGGCATCCGGGGCAGTTCACGCGGTTTACCCGGGAAGTCATACCGTTGTTGCAAGAGCGCGG
Source organism: Pseudomonas edaphica (assembly GCF_005863185.1). Classification (GTDB taxonomy): domain Bacteria; phylum Pseudomonadota; class Gammaproteobacteria; order Pseudomonadales; family Pseudomonadaceae; genus Aquipseudomonas; species Aquipseudomonas edaphica. The sequence goes on along the minus strand of NZ_VBVZ01000556.1, from coordinate 725 downwards.
GGTTTATCGCACGGCGTATGAAGGCACGACGTTGCGCGAGAGTTTGGGGTTGGGCGTTGCGTAGAGGGTTTTGGGCGCGCGTGGCCTGTTGCAACTTATCAGCGCAGGCCACCGTACCTGCAATAACAGACTCGAGGTTGCAACGGGCTCAACCCTGTCGAGGGTTGAGCAGTGTCCAGTCAAACTCGAGTTGCACACGCTTGACCATTTCGATGACCTGATAGGCAAAACCTGTCGGCTCACGGTCATTGAGCATTAGCCAGGCATCCGGATCAACGCTCCAGTCCGATGCAATGGGGAGCGAAGAGAATGCGCGGGCGTCGTATGTCCACCAGGGCCACCATTTCGTCGTGCCGCCTGACACATCACACAGTGCGTCCATGTGTTTACCGAGCCGCTGAACATCCAGCTCAGCATGTTCACCTTCGTCCCAGCGGCATATCCCGAAATAGAGCCTGCCGTGATTACCCCGATCAAACGCCCAGCCGATGCCAAACAGGTGTGAGGGATCAAAACGAATACTGAACGACCCTTGCGGCGAACCGTCCAGCAACGTCTGGTCCCAAAACAACTCAGCATTTAAGTGACTAAGGTTGAGTTTCAGGTGAGCCAGAAAGCCTCGCCACATTTCGCGCTTGGCCTCACGCAACTGCTGGGAAATCAAGAATGCAGCCTTGATGTTTTTGTCATTGCGCAGCAACAAACGCGTGAGTTCCTGGGTTGTG
>NZ_VBVZ01000555.1 GCF_005863185.1 Pseudomonas edaphica | reverse complement strand
CGGTGTGTCAGTTAAGGCAATACTGACTGGCCCACCGCAATCGCAGGCAAGCCAGCTCCCACAGTTGATCTTCGTTGTTCAGTGGATCAGCGTTCGACCGGCACAGACAACGCGGCATTACCCAACGGATGCGTACGCGCCGCAAAGAACTTCAGCTCCACGCCACTGCCGTCAAACAACTGCGAATACCGGCGCTTCTGCTGGCGGATAAACCCGTCACTGCGCCCCGACACCGAAATTGCCAGTGTCGTCAGTCTGGCCTGGCGAATCGCGTCCACCAAGTGGCTGTCCTGAGCCCCCAAGTCATGGCCGAAGATGCACAACGCGCCTTCATGACTCAGCAACTGCTCGTAGCAGAACGACAAGTAATCCGAACTGCGAATGGTCTTGAGCTTCTCCTCCACCTTGCCCTCGCTGACAAACAACGGCACATCGTCCAACGTCTTGATCGTGTTGTTTATTGCAAAGCTGCTGAGCAAGGTGCTCTCGGTGGTCGGCAATTTGCGCGCGGTGCCGTCGAGGTTGCGCACCAGGTGCAGGCCGCCGTGCAGGTAGAGGATGCGCGTGGCGTCGGTGCGGGTGTTGCGCAGGTCGAAGCTGGCGTCGGCGCTGCGGAACAGGTCATCAATGCCCGGCGTGTGCAAAATCGCCCAGTAGTTGAGCAAATCGTAATTGCTGGTGAACACCGTCGCGTAGCGCTTCAGTTCAGTGTTGATCGTCGCCAGTGTCGACGGCTGCACCAGGCGCCACGGAATATGCACGGCGTGGATGGTGTTGATCAGCGCTTCCTTGATTGCGTAGTAGCGGTTGCGCGGCGCCGCCGAGCTGACCGCCAGTGCCTTGTTGACCCGGCTGGTGGTCTTCAAGGCGCCCAGCGCTTGCTCGAAACTGCGGGTTTGCAGGGCGTCGAACACGCTGAGTTCGGATGGGCTCAGGGGCTTTTCTTCGACGGTGCGGGCGTTTTCGAACAGCGAGTCGTAGGCAAAGTCTTCCCAAATCGCGCGGCTGGCGCCATTGCCGATCAGAATCCCATTGAAGTCGATGGCGCTGCGCAGGGCGCTCCAGTCTTCAAGGTGGGCGTCAATATCCTGGAAATCCTTCATTGCGGCGGGTCTACTCGAAATCGGCTGGGTGGTGACTTTATCACGAGCGGGCGTTGATCCTGATCAAGATGCGCCACGCGTTAGCGGTTGATTCTGTCGGCATACCGCCTCCGAGGATTGACCATGAGCAGCACCTTTTTTATTCCCGCCGTCAACATCATGGGCACCGACTGCCTCGACGAAGCCATGACGGCCATCCGCAACTACGGTTTTCGCAAGGCGCTGATCGTCACCGACGCCGGGCTGGCCAAGGCCGGCGTGGCCAGCATGATCGCCGAAAAGCTGGCGATGCAGGACATTGACTCGGTGATCTACGACGGTGCCAAGCCCAACCCCAATGTGGAGAACGTCGAGAAAGGCCTGGCGATGCTGGAGGCCACCGCCTGTGATTTTGTGGTGTCCCTGGGCGGCGGTTCGCCCCATGACTGCGCCAAGGGCATCGCGTTGTGCGCCACCAACGGCGGGCACATCGGCGACTATGAAGGTGTCGATCAGTCGAGCAAGCCGCAGTTACCGCTGGTGGCGATCAACACCACCGCCGGCACGGCCAGCGAGATGACCCGTTTCTGCATCATCACCGATGAAACCCGCCATGTGAAAATGGCCATCGTCGACCGCAATGTCACGCCGCTGCTGTCGGTCAACGACCCGACGCTGATGGTCGGCATGCCCAAGGGGTTGACGGCGGCCACTGGCATGGATGCGCTGACCCATGCGATCGAAGCCTATGTGTCCACGGCCGCCACGCCAATCACCGATGCCTGTGCGATCAAGGCCATGGAGCTGATCAGCGCCAACCTGCGTCTGGCGGTGCGTGATGGCAGCGACAAAGCCGCGCGGGAAAACATGGCGTATGCGCAGTTCCTCGCCGGGATGGCCTTCAACAATGCCTCGCTGGGGTTTGTGCATGCCATGGCCCACCAGCTCGGCGGCCTCTACGACCTGCCCCACGGCGTGTGCAACGCGGTGTTGCTGCCCCATGTGCAAAGCTTCAACGCCAGCGTGTGCGCCAAACGCTTGAGCGACGTGGCGCGCGCCTTGGGCGCCGATATCAAGGGTATTACTCCGGAAGAGGGCGCCCAGGCGGCCATCGTCGCTATTCGCGCCTTGGCCCATGACGTTGAGATCCCGGCCGGTTTGCGCGAATTGGGCGCCAAGTTGCAGGACATTCCGCTGCTGGCCACCAATGCGTTGAAGGATGCCTGCGGTCTGACCAACCCGCGCCGGGCGGATCAGCGACAAATTGAGGAGATATTTCGCAGCGCGTTCTAAAGGCGGCAGCTGCACGCCGCAAGCGTTAAGCTACAAGTTGAACGGTATTTAACTTGAGCATGAAGCTTGCGGCTTGCCGCTGAGGTCACCTGATGAGAGTTCTATTATTCGGCGCCACCGGCATGGTCGGCCAAGGCGTGCTGCGCGAGTGCCTGCTGGCCGCTGACGTGCAGGAAGTGGTCGCCGTGGGCCGCACGCCGCTGACCCAGGAACACGGCAAGCTGCACCAGGTGTTGCACAGCGACATGCTGGACTTCCAGCCCCTGGAAAACCTGCTGCAAGGCTTTGATGCATGCTTCTTCTGTCTCGGCGTGTCGTCGGCGGGTATGAATGAAGCCAAGTACACCCACCTCACCTATGACCTCACCCTGGTCGCCGCCAGTACCTTGGCGCGGCTCAATCCGCAGATGACCTTTATCTATGTGTCCGGCGCCGGCACCAACAGCTCCGAGGCGGGCAAGTCGATGTGGGCGCGGGTCAAGGGCAAGACCGAAAACGCCTTGCTGCGCTTGCCGTTCAAGGCGGTGTACCTGTTTCGGCCCGGAGTGATTCAGCCGTTGCATGGCGTGCGCTCGAAGACGCCGCTGTATCAATCGTTCTATACCGTGCTCGGGCCGCTGTTGTCGTTTTTTCGTCGGGTCAAACCGAGCTGGGTGGTGAGCACCGAGACCGTCGGCCTGGCGATGTTGGCGGCGGCGCGTCATGGCGCGCCGCAAGCCGTGGTGGAGCAGGCCGAGATCAATCGCCTGGCCAGCGAGCCGCGCTGATGCTGCACAAAAGCCTGGTGCGTCGCCTTGACCTGATCACTCTGCAACTGTTCGTTGCAGTGTTTGAAGAAGGCACGCTGACCCGCGCTGCGGCCCGTGAAGCCATCGCCGTGTCGGCAGCCAGCAAGCGCCTGATGGAGCTGGAGCAGGTATTGGGCGTGAGCCTGTTCGTGCGCCGTGCCAAGGGCATGGACCTGACTGCGGCGGGCGAAACATTGCTGCACCATGCGCGGCAGATGCTGTTCAACGTCGAGAAAATGGGCCTTGAACTGGGCGAACACAGCCACGGTGTGCGCGGTTATGTGCGCATGCTGGCGAATCTGTCGGCGATCATTCAGTTCCTTCCGGAAGACCTGCGCGACTTTTCCCAACGGCACCCCGAGGTCAAGACTGATCTGGAAGAGCGCCCCAGCAACGGCGTGGTCCAGGGCGTGCTGGACGGGGTGGCAGACCTGGGCATCTGCTCCAGCGACACTGACACCAAAGGCTTGCCCAGTGTGCTGTATCGCCATGACAAGCTGGTGGTGTTGATGCCGGCGGAGCATCCCTTGGCCGCACGCCAAACCCTGGCTTTCGAGGAAACCCTGGGCAGCGATTACGTCGGCCTGCACGCCGCCAGTTCGATCAACATGCGTACCCATGCCGCTGCGCGTGAGGCCGGCAAGATGCTGCGCCTGCGTATCCATGTGCCGGGGTTTGATGCGATGTGCCGGATGGTCCAGGCGAATATGGGCATCGGTATTTTGCCGCAAAAAGCCTATGAGCTGTTTGGTCGCGCGCTGGGGTTGCATGCGGTGCCGCTGACCGACACGTGGTCGGATCGCAGCTTGATTGTGGTGGTGCGTGATGAAGCGCAGTTGTCGCCGGTGAGCCGGTTGTTGTTTGACTACCTGCGCACGCCACTGAAG
>NZ_VBVZ01000554.1 GCF_005863185.1 Pseudomonas edaphica | reverse complement strand
CCAGTTGCTCCTTGCTCATCACGCGGCCGGGCCGCGCGATCAGCGCCTCAAGCACCGCCTGCTCGCGAGAGGTCAACGTCATCAGCTCGCCGCCCACGGTGAAACGCCGGGTATCCAGGTCGTAGACCAGCACGCCGCACGCCTGCTGACGTTCACCGCCCAGCACACTGCGGCGCAACAGCGCCTTGACCCGCGCTTCCAGCTCGGTCAACTCGAAGGGCTTGGCCAGGTAGTCATCAGCGCCCAGGTTCAGGCCATGCACACGGTCTTTTACATCACTGCGCGCCGTCAACATCAACACTGGCAGATTTTTCCCACGCGCCCGCAGACGCGCCAACACCTCAAAACCATCCATGCGCGGCAGCCCCACATCGAGGATCACCACCGCATATTCCTCGCTGCTCAAGGCCAGGTCCGCGGCCACGCCGTCGTGCAGTACGTCGACGGTCAAACCCGTGCTCTTGAGCGCTTGGGCAACACTTTCGGCGAGTTGCAGATGGTCTTCAACCAAGAGGACACGCATGGATTTTCACCTCGTTCGGGCATGGTCGACGCCACGCTTTGGCGGGCAGTTTACAGGCGCCGCCTGCCCTGTGAAGCCCGAAAACATTGAAAGGCAGCTGAAAGGTTAGTGAAAGCTTCGCCCTTTAGCATCCAGCAACGGTGGGTAATGCCCGCCGAGCTACCTGATCCGTAGCGATCGAAAAACGCCTCGAAGCGTTTTCGCCAAAATAAGAACAATAACGGAGTACACCACGATGCTGTCGACCCAGCCCCAGGCTTGCCCGCCTGTGCGTTTTTCCCGTCTTGCCAAGACCGCCCTTGCCAGTGCCACCGCCCTTGCCGGCTTTTCGCCACTTGCCCAGGCTGCCTTCTTTGAAGACAGTAGCGCGACCCTGGAAACCCGCAATATGTACTTCAACCGCGACTTTCGCGACGGCACCAGCGCGCAGCAATCCAAGCGCGACGAATGGGCTCAGGGCTTCATGCTCAACCTGCAATCGGGCTACACCGACGGCACCGTCGGCTTTGGTGTGGACGCGCTGGGCATGCTCGGGGTCAAGCTCGACTCCAGCCCCGACCGCACAGGTTCTGGCTTGCTGCCCACTGACAACGGCCGCGCTGTCGACGACTACGCCAAACTCGGCCTGACCGGCAAAGTGAAGATCTCCGCCACCGAACTCAAGATCGGTGCGCTGATCCCCGAACTGCCGACCCTCAAGCCCAACGACGGCCGCATCCTGCCGCAGACCTTCAACGGTGGCTTGCTGACCTCCAAAGAATTCAAGAACCTGGTGTTTACCGGCGGCCGCCTGGACAAAGCCAAAGACCGCGATTCCACTGACTACGAAGAAATCGCCCTCAATAACAAGAACAGCCGTTTCGTCAGCGGCGCTACCGGCAAGCACTTCAACTTCGGCGGCGTTGACTACAAGTTCGCCGACAAGATCACCGGCAGTTACCACTTCGCCCAACTCGATGACGTGTACCGCCAGCACTTTCTCGGCCTGGTTGCCTCGCGCCCGCTCGGCCCCGGCACCTTCGGCACCGACCTGCGCCTGGCCATCAGTGATGACACGGGCGCGGCCCATGGCGGCAAGATCGACAACAGATCCCTCAACGGCCTGTTCAGCTATGCCCTCAATGGCCATAAGCTCAGCGCCGGCTACCAGCACATGTCCGGCGACAGCGCCTTTCCGTATGTGGATGGGGCCGACCCGTACCTGGTCAACTTCGTACAGATCAACGACTTTGCCGGCGCCGAAGAACGCTCCTGGCAAGCGCGCTACGACTACGACTTCGCCAAGCTGGGCATTCCCGGCTTGAGCTTCATGAGCCGTTACCTGTCGGGTGACAACATCAAGCTCAAGAACGGTGAGACCGGCAAGGAGTGGGAACGCAACAGCGAGATCCGCTACATCGTACAAAGTGGCACGTTCAAGGATGTCGCGTTTCGCCTGCGTAATGCCACGTACCGCTCCAACTACTCGGCCCGTGATGCGGATGAAGTACGCGTGCTGGTCAGCTATAGCGTCGCACTTTGGTAGTAGCCCCTAAATAACAACAAGACGGAGATTCAAATGACCTATTCACTGCGTAAATTGGCCCTCGCCGCCGGCTGCATGTTGTTCGCCGGCCAACTGCTGGCCGCCGACGAACCCAAACGCCCGGAATGCATCGCCCCAGCCTCCCCCGGCGGTGGTTTTGACCTGACCTGCAAACTGGCGCAAAGCGCGTTGGTCAATGAGAAGCTGCTGAGTAAACCGATGCGTGTGACCTACATGCCCGGCGGCGTGGGCGCGGTGGCCTATAACGCGGTGGTAGCACAGCGCCCAGCGGACGGCGGCACACTGGTGGCCTGGTCCAGCGGTTCGCTGTTGAACCTGGCCCAGGGCAAGTTCGGCCGTTTTGATGAAAGCGCCGTGCGTTGGTTGGCAGCGGTCGGCACCAGCTACGGTGCCATCGCAGTGAAAAGCGATTCGCCCTACAAGACCCTCGACGATCTCGTCAAAGCCTTGAAGAAAGATCCGGGCAGCGTGGTGATCGGTTCCGGCGGCACCGTAGGCAGCCAGGACTGGATGCAAACCGCCCTGATCGCCAAGGCCGCCGGCATCAACCCGCGCGAACTGCGTTATGTCGCCCTCGAAGGCGGCGGTGAAATCGCCACCGCCCTGCTCGGCGGCCACATCCAGGTGGGCAGCACCGACATCTCCGACTCCATGCCGCACATCCTCAGCGGTGACATGCGCCTGCTAGCGGTGTTCGCCGAAGAGCGCCTGGACGAGCCGGAAATGAAGGACATTCCGACCGCCAAAGAGCAAGGCTACGACATCGTCTGGCCAGTGGTCCGCGGTTTCTACCTCGGGCCAAAAGTCAGCGATGCCGACTACGCCTGGTGGAAAGAAGCGTTCGACAAACTGCTGGCCTCCGAAGAGTTCGCCAAGCTGCGTGACCAGCGCGAGCTGTTCCCGTTTGCCATGACCGGCCCGGAGCTCGACACCTACGTGAAGAAACAGGTGGCTGACTACAAAGTGCTGGCCAAAGAGTTCGGCCTGATCCAGTAATCGCCCCTCTTTTGCACGGCTGCGCCCTCTTTAACGGGCGGCGCGGCCCAGGAGTTCCACATGCTCTTACAACGCATTTTCGCCTCGGTGATGCTGCTGGTCTGCGCCGGCCTGGCACTGATGGCCTGGCCGTATCAGGCGGCGTTTTCCTACGAGCCGGTCGGCCCACGTGCCTTTCCGCTGCTGATGCTCGGCCTGATGAGCCTGGGCCTGATCTACATGATCTTTCGCCCGCAGCCAACCAAGCACACCGAAGAAGAACCCGCGCTGGACCGCGAAACCCTGATCAAGATCAGCCTTTGCGTCGCGCTGCTGATCGTGTTTGCCGGCACTTTCGAGCCCTTGGGCTTCATCCTCAGCAGCATGTTGATCGGCATTCCAATGGCACGCCTGTATGGCGGCCGCTGGTTGCCCAGCGTAGTGATCGTCACCCTCATGGCTATCGGCCTGTACCTGCTGTTCGACAAGGCCATGGATGTACCGCTGCCCCTCGGCCTGCTTGAAGTTCTGGAGAACTGATATGGATACGTTCAGCTATTTGGGCCAGGGCTTCGGCGTTGCACTGACCCCTTACAATCTGGTGACCGCGCTGTGTGGCACCCTGATCGGCACCGTGGTCGGCCTGTTGCCGGGCCTGGGCCCGATCAATGGCGTGGCCTTGTTGATCCCCATCGCGTTCGCGTTGGGCCTGCCGCCGGAATCGGCGCTGATCCTGCTCGCGGCTGTGTACCTGGGCTGCGAATACGGCGGCCGTATCAGCTCGATCCTGCTCAACATCCCGGGCGAAGCTTCTACCGTAATGACTACCCTCGACGGCTACCCGATGGCCCGCAAAGGCCTGGCCGGTGTGGCGTTGTCGCTGTCAGCATGGAGTTCGTTCATCGGCGCGTTTATCGCCACCTGCGGCATGGTGCTGTTTGCGCCGCTGCTGGCCAAATGGGCGATTGCCTTCGGCCCGGCGGAATATTTCGTACTGATGGTGTTCGCG
>NZ_VBVZ01000553.1 GCF_005863185.1 Pseudomonas edaphica | reverse complement strand
CAGCGCGGCTTTCTGCAGTGAATTCCAGATGCGCCCGTTGCTGCCGGCCTTGGCAAAATGGTCGGCGGCCACGCCTTGCGCAGCTTCATGGGCAAAGATCGCCTCGAACACTTGGCTATGGCGGTCGACTACCGCCAGGTCTTCATAAGCTTGGCGCACCACCATCACCCCTGGCCCGTCGCGGAACAGGCGGTGCAGCTCATTCATGACGCGCAGGCGCTCGCTGTTGCGTAAAGTGCCGGCCTGATAGATCGGCACATTGCTCACCACTTCTGCACACAGCGGGTAATCCTCGGCGCTGGTGTATTGGGCGCAAATACGGCTGAAATCCGCCAGGCGCACCGCCGCGCCAGTCACGAACGCCGACATTACACACCTCCCGGCAGGCTCAGCGCCTGGTGCGGTTGCGGGCTGCCACTGTCGGTGCAGCCGACCACGCCTTGCTCCAGGTCGATCACCGCGCCGGTCATCATCCCGGCTTCACGCGAGAGCAAAAACGCCACGCTTTGCGCCACTTCTTCGGGCTTGAGCAGCCGCCCGAACGGCTGTGCGCGCTCGGCCTCGGCCAGCCAGCCATCTTGCGCACCGTGGTATTGGCGCTGAATCTGATCCTCGTGAGGCGTGTCCATCCAGCCGATATTCAGGCCATTGACGCGGATGCGATTACGCAACGCGGTGAATGCCACGTTTTTGGTCAAAATCGCCAGCGCGCCCTTGGACGCCGCATAGGCGCTCAAAAACGACAGCCCGCCATGCCCGGTGATGCTCTGGATATTTACCACTGCGCCTTCCACGCCGGTGCTGATCATCAGCTTGAGCGCTTCCTGCATCAGAAAAAACGGCGCACGTACATTCACCGCAAACAGCCGATCAAACAGCTCAGGCGAGGTGTCGAGAATAGTGCCGCGATCCGACATGCCGGCGCAGTTCACCAGCCCGTGCAAGGTGCCGAAGTGGGTGCGTGCTGCGTCGATGATCGCGCGGCAATCCTCGACGTTTTCCAGGTCGGCCTCGACAAAAAATGCCTGGCAATCGAGCTGTGCCAGTTGCCGGACCTGCTCTTCGCCCTCGGCGCGGCGGCGCCCGCAGACGATCAGCCCGGCAGCGCCACGCTGCGCCAGGGTATGTGCCACGGCAGCGCCCAGCCCCTGAGTGCTGCCGGTGACAACAAAATATTGGCCGTTGAATGCGCTGGCGAGATCGGTGTGAGGCATGCGGTTCTCCTGAAATTGTTGTTGTTTTATCGACCCGGCTCGACGCCGGGCAAAACTGAGACTAGCATTGCAAAACCTCAGTAACGCCCAAAAAAGACCTCAAAAACACCTCAGGCGAACCGCATGCTCGAACGCGCAAAACACTTCTCCATCAAGCAGCTCGCGACCCAGGCCGGCGTGAGCAAAGCCACGGTCGACCGCGTGTTGCACCAGCGCGGCAGCGTGCATGCGCAGACCACCCGGCGCATCGAGCAGGCGCTGGATGAGTTGGAGGCCCAGGAAAAAAACGGTCTGGCGGTGGGGCGCACGTTTCACGTCGATGTGATCATGCACACACCCCAGCGCTTCAGCGCGGCGGTGCAGGCGGCGATCACCGCGCAATTGGGCAGCTTGGCGCCGTTTCGCATCGCGCCGCGTTTTCACCTGTTTGAAGAAATCGAACCCCAGGCCATGCATGACCAATTACTGCGCTGCCTCGACACCGGCAGCCAGGGCGTGGTGCTTAAAGCGGCGGATGAGCCGGCGGTGAATCAGGCCGTCAAGCAGCTGATCGCGGCCGGCATTCCGGTGGTAACCCTGGTCACCGACCTGCCGCAAAGCGAGCGCATCGGTTATGTAGGCATGGACAACCGCACCGCCGGCCAAACCGCGGCCTACCTGATGTCGCGCTGGCTGCCGGCGCAGCCCCAGGACGTGGCGGTGGTGATCGGCAGCGAACTGTTCCGTGGCGAAGAAGAGCGCGAGATGGGCTTTCGCGCCTGGCTGCGTGGGCGTGCCCCGCACCTGCGGGTGCTGGATATCTGCGGCGGCTACGGCGTGTACGACCGCACGTTTGAGCGCGTCACCCAGGCCCTCAAGCAACACCCCGAACTCAAGGCGGTGTACAGCGTCGGCGGCGGTAACCGCGCGATTGTCGATGCCTTCACCGCGCTCGAGCGCCCGCTGGAAGTGTTTATCGGCCATGACCTGGACGAAGAAAACCGCCAGCTGCTGCTGGAAGAAAAAGTCGCCGCGATCATCGATCACAACCTGCAGATCGATGCCCGCAGCGTGTTTTTGCACATCCTGCAACACCACCGGTTATGGAAAGCCGGGCCGATCGCGCCGTCACAGGTGCAGATCGTGACACCGTTCAACCTGCCGGACTGAAGCTCCCTCAATAACAACGCCAGGAGTTCGACCATGCTACGTATTGCCGTTTTAGGTGCCGGGCGCATCGCCAGGATCCACGCCGCCAACGTCGCCGCTCACCCCAACGCCACGCTGGTGCTGGTGGCCGACCCCTGGCGCGAAGGTGTCGACGCGCTCAGCAAACAATTGGGCTGCGAAGCGGCCTATGACTGCGCCGCCGTGCTTGCCCGCCAAGACATTGATGCCGTGGTGATCGGCACGCCCACCGACACCCATATCGACTTGCTGCTGGCAGCGGTGGCCGCAGGCAAGGCGGTACTGTGCGAAAAGCCCATCGACCTGGATATCGCCAAGGCTCGCAGCGCCGCCCAGGCCGTCGAACGCCTGGGCGGCAAGGTGATGCTCGGTTTCAACCGACGTTTTGACCCCGACATGCTGCGTCTGCGCCAGGCGCTGGACGCCGGCCAGATCGGCGCGGTGCGCCAGGTGATCATCACCAGTCGCGACCCCGGCCTGGCGCCGCGTGACTACCTGGAACACTCCGGTGGCATCCTGCGCGACATGACCATCCATGACTTCGACACCGCCCGCCACCTGCTCGGCGAGGAGCCGGTGCAAGTCAGTGCCTTCGCCAGCCGCCTGGTGGACCCGAGCCTGGCCGACATCGACGACTACGACAGTGTGATGGTGTTGCTGCGCACCGCCTCCGGCAAGCAATGCCACATCAACTGCTGCCGCCAGGCGGTGTATGGCTATGACCAGCGCGTGGAAGTCTCCGGCGCCACAGGCGTGTTGCTCACCGACAACCACCGCCCCAGCACGTTGCGCCATTGGAGTGCCGACCACACCGAAGCGCTGGAGCCGTTGCAGCACTTTTTCCTCGAGCGTTACGCGGATGCTTATCGCAATGAGCTGACGCAGTTTATTGATGCGCTGAACGCTGGCCGCGCGTTACCGACCAGCGTGCGTGATGGCTTGTATGCCTTGCACCTGGCCGATTGTGCATTGGAGTCGGTGAAGACCGGGCGCAGCGTAGCGGTGCATTACGACCTTTAGCCGAACGTGCGGGTCTGGTCCACCAGACGAATGCTGTCGCGCCCGCCACGCTTGGTTTCGTAGAGCGTGGTGTCGCCTTGTTCGATCAGCGCGGCCAGGCTCGGCGGTGGTTGGTCGAACAGGTTGGCGCCGATGCTCAAGGTCACCGGCGCTGGCGTGATAAAGGTGTCAGCGGCGACTTGCTGGAACTGTTCACGCAAGCGGCTGCCCAGTTCGACAATCTGCTGGGTTGAGGTGTTGTTCAGTAGAATCAAAAACTCGTCCCCGCCCAGGCGCGCAGCCAATGCATCCTGGGGGACGACGCCGCGGATCATCTCGCTGAGGGTGATGAGCAAACGGTCGCCGGCGGTATGGCCGTAGAGGTCGTTGACCCCTTTGAAGTTGTCGATATCGATCAACAGCACGGCGCCTGGCTGGGCCGGCGAAACTCGCGCCAACAGGCGTGGCGCTTGAAGGTCAAGGGCGCGACGGTTGAAGAGTGCTGTGAGTGGGTCGCGGGCCGCCAGCCGTGCGATGTGCTGCTCGCGGCGGTAGCGTTCGGAGCCGGTCATCGACAACGCGATCAACATGATCGCCATCGCACCTTCCACCAAGGACACCTGGATAATTTCGCCCTTGAAGGCTGCCAGGTCAATCAGTGTGCCGGGGATCAGCAC
>NZ_VBVZ01000552.1 GCF_005863185.1 Pseudomonas edaphica | reverse complement strand
TACCTGTGCAACTGACCCACCGCTATCGCAGGCAAGCCAGCTCCCACATCAGATAGCATTTCAATCATCGGCCTGTTTAGGCGGCGGCAAAGTGAAACCCGACACCGACCGGCGCAACTGACTGGCCATCTTCGCCAGGTTGCCGATGCTTTCCGCCGTGGCCGTGGAACCCGACGACGTCTGCGTGGTGATCTGCTGAATCACATTCATCGTCAGCGAAATCTGCCCCGCCGATGAGGTCTGTTGCTGCGCCGCATTGGAGATGCTCTGAATCAACGCCGCCAGGGTTTTCGACACGCCTTCGATCTCTTCCAGCGCCACCCCGGCGTCCTGGGCCAGCCGTGCGCCACGCACCACTTCGGTGGTGGTTTGTTCCATGGAGATAACCGCTTCATTGGTGTCGGCCTGAATCGCCCGCACCAGGGTTTCGATTTGCCGGGTGGCGGCGGATGAGCGCTCGGCCAGCCGCTGTACTTCGTCGGCCACCACCGCAAAACCGCGCCCGGCGTCACCGGCCATGCTCGCCTGGATGGCGGCGTTGAGGGCGAGGATGTTGGTCTGGTCGGCAATGTCGTCGATCAGGCTGACGATATCGCCAATCTCCTGGGAAGATTCGCCCAGGCGTTTGATGCGCTTGGCGGTGTCCTGGATCTGTTCGCGGATGTTGTCCATGCCATGGATGGTGTTGTGCACCACCTCGTTGCCCTTGTTGGCGATTTCCACCGAGCGCTCCGCCACGGCCGAAGATTCGGCGGCGTTGGCCGACACTTGATCGATGGACTGGGCCATCTGGTTGATCGCCGTGGAGGCTTCGGCGATCTGCTGGGCTTGATGCTCCGAAGCCTGGGCCAGGTGCATGGCGGTGGCCTGGGTGTCCTGCACCGCACCGGCCACTTGCCCGGCGGTGAGGTTGATGGTCGCGACCAGATCGCGCAGTTGGTCGACGGAGTAGTTGATGGAGTCGGCGATGGTGCCGGTGAAGTCCTCGGTGACCGAGGCGGTCACGGTGAGGTCGCCATCGGCCAGGTCTTCGATTTCATCGAGCAGGCGCATGATCGCGTTCTGATTGCGCTCGTTCTTCTCGGCGGTTTCATGCAGTTGGCGGTTGGTTTCGCGCACCATCACCAGGCCGATCAGAATGATCGAGGCCAGTGCCAGCAAACCCAGCACGTAGCCACCAATGGTGTCGAAACTTCGCCCGCTGGCGAGGTTTTCAAAACCGGTGGCCAGGTGCGAGGCCTCATCGAGCAGGGTTTGCGACAGGTTGAAGATATTGCTCGCCGAGGCCCGTACCTGGAACAGCTGCGGCGAGGTTTCGAGGATTTCATCCACGGAGCCGGAGACAAACTCGAACAGCTCCGAAATTTCCGCCAGCCGCGCGCGCGCGTCATGGTCTTCGACCTGGGTAATGCGCAAGCCCGGGTTGCCATTGAGCATGCCGTTGAGCACCACACCGAAGCGGCTGGCATCGCGGCCAAAGGCATCGGCGGCTTGCACGGCGGTTTCGTCGCCCGCCAGCACGGTGTTGACCGCGCCGAGAATACGTTCGGCCAACAGCGATTGGCGTTGAGCCAACGCTACCTGGCTGGCCGGTGCGCCACGTTGCAGCAGGATATCGACGACCTTTTCCGATTCCATCTGCAATTGCGGCACGGTTTCGGCGAGGGTCGCGGCCACTTGATGCAGGGACAACACGGTTTGTTCGCTGGCGAGAATCGCGTCGGTGTTTTTCAGCAGCGCTTCCCAGTCGGTCTGCACCGCGCGCATTTCCGCACGAACCGCACTGGGCGCGGCGGGCAGGCCGGTTTCGGTATCACCTTTTTTCAGGTAGCCCCAGCGCTGGGCAAAGTCGTTGCGCGCATCGCCCAGCAATTTGAACGCGGCGGCCTTGCCGGCAGCGGCCTCGGTGGCGTTTTTGGCGATGCGTTGGGACAGCACACGCAGCTCACCGGCGTGGCCGATGTACTGCTTGTCATAGGTGGACTGAGTGTTGAGGTACGCGAAGTTGGCGAACAACAGCATGATGAACACGATCAGCGCAATAAACAGCACGATGATCTGTGAGCGGCTGCGCGATGCGGCCTGGGGTTTGGGCGTGGTGACGGTGGTCATGCGGCAACATCCATGAAGCCTGGGGCCTGGGCCAGAGCGAAGGGGCTGAAGACCTGCCACAGCGGGTCGCCGTCGAACTGGCCGAGGATAAACGGCGCGCCGGGTGCGGCGCTGGTCAACAAAGCGTCTTGTGCGAAATGCTGCATGCCCACCACCTCGTCTACCAGCAGCCCGACAAACAGGTCGTTGTACTCGACCACCAGCACCCGCCGTTGCTTGCGTGCCTTGGACAATTCAAGGCCAAGAAAGCCGCCCAAGTCCATCACCGGCAGCAAACGCCCACGCAGGTTGGCCACGCCCTTGACCCACGGCTTGACGCCGGGCATCAAGGTGCAACGCGGCTCATGCAGCACTTCGGCGACTTCGCCCATCGGCGCCACGTACCAGTGTGGCCCCAGGCGAAAGCCGATCCCGCTCCAGCGTTGCAGGCGAGCTTCCTGGGACGGCAGGTCGGCGGCCAGCAGGCGGCAGCGGCGGTCGATGTCCAGCAGCAGCTCGAAGGCGGTTTGCGACTCGGTCATGATCGCGAGCCTTTAGCCGGCCAGTACCTTGTTCAAGGTGGCGATCAGGGTGTCTTCGTCCACAGGCTTGGTCAGGTAATCCTTGGCACCCTGGCGCGCGCCCCAGATTTTGTCGGTTTCCTGATCCTTGGTGGTGATGATGATGATCGGAATGCCGTTGGTTTCCGGCTCCTTGGACAGTTGGCGGGTAGCCTGGAAGCCGTTGAGGCCCGGCATCACGATGTCCATCAGCACGGCGTCGGGTTTTTCCTGGCGGGCCAGGGCCACGCCGTCCGCGCCGTTTTCGGCCTTGAGCACCACGTGGCCGTGCTTTTCCAGCATGCCGGTGAGTTTGTACATTTCAGTCGGCGAATCGTCGACGATCAGAACGCGTGCCATGGTTTTCCCCACTACATTGGTCGGCGCCGGCCCTTGTGAGGCGGCGTCAGTGTGCTTGTTCTACTGCGGCAAACCCAGGCACGTAAGCCTTGATTGCGCCCAGCAGTTCTTCCTTGCTGAAAGGCTTGGTCAAAAACTGATCGACACCAACGATGCGCCCCTTGGCCTTGTCGAACAGGCCGTCTTTAGAAGACAGCATGATCACCGGGATCGACTTGAACGCCGGGTTGTTCTTCACCAGGGCGCAGGTCTGATAGCCATCCAGGCGCGGCATCATGATGTCGACAAAGATAATGTGCGGGTGATGATCAACAATCCGGGCCAGGGCATCGAAACCGTCGATAGCCGTGATCACATCGCAGCCCACGTTCTTCAACAGCGTCTCGGCGGTGCGGCGGATCGTTTTTGAATCATCGATCACCATCACTCTCAAGGCGTTGGAATGCTGTTCCATATCTGCTCTACCATCGCCACAGCGAATCGGTTTTCGGTGTGTACTGCCTGATGTTGCACAGGATGAGCGCCGCAAGCCTTGGAATTCAAGGGCTGCTGCGCCGTGGCAGTCTTTTTAGCACAGTCTCCGGGCGCAATCTATCGAGCAACCGGCCAGGTGGTTTTTCCTTGACCCACAACAGCCGCAGCGCCACTCTGACGCCACTTTTATGCGCCCTAATTTGCTAGAGGAAATCCCCCATGAGCGTTCGCGTCGGCATTGTCATGGACCCTATCGCCAGCATTTCCTATAAAAAGGACAGCTCGCTGGCCATGCTCCTGGCCGCCCAGGCCCGCGGCTGGACCCTGTTCTATATGGAGCAGCGCGATCTTTACCAGGGCGACGGCGAGGCCCGCGCGCGCATGCGCCCGCTGCAGGTGTTTGCCAACCCTGAGAAGTGGTTTGAGCTGGCGGACGAGATCGACAGCCCGTTGAGCGATCTGGACGTGATCCTGATGCGCAAGGACCCGCCGTTCGACATGGAATTCGTCTACTCCACTTACCTGCTGGAACAGGCCGAGCGCGCCGGCGTGCTGATCGTCAACAAGCCGCAGAGCCTGCGCGACTGCAGTTA
>NZ_VBVZ01000551.1 GCF_005863185.1 Pseudomonas edaphica | reverse complement strand
CCGCTGTTGCTCTTCCAGCAGGCGGTTTTGCCGGTCGCGAACCAGGTCCTGGTCACCTGGATTGGTCGCGGCGAAGGCGCTGTTGTGAGCGCTGAGGCACAACACTGTCAGGCACAGTAATGGCCGAATCCATGGCGTGGACAAATGCATATTCGATCCGTCGATAATTGAAGGCGGAACGCTATCATCGAACTTTGAATATGCCAACATTCTGGCAATTTATAAAATAATCAGAATTAGAGATATAACTTATTGATATATATAAGAATAAAATATATTTTTGCATTTTTTGATATTTAATATTTCCGACAAACGGCAATAGACCCTGGCTTGACACTCTCAAAATAACGACTAATGAAATAGGAAATTTCCTAAATAATAGCGAAATTTTCTTAACGCCATAAATTAGCCACACCGCTCATGCGCCGCTTCTAGTGCTCCAACGCATACCGCCGACAATGGTTGAGATACCCCTGCTCATGGCTGCCCACCAACTGCACCACGCTGGTCCATAACCACGACGGCGCATCCAGCTGTTTGGAGCGGTTTTCCTGCAACACCGCCATCCACTCCTTGCGCGTATCGCGGTCCATCTGGCGGGCATGGGCGATGCCGACCACGCGGGCCAGGTAACCGGCGGCGTGCATGGCGTCGATCTCGCTCAGCTCATCGAGTTCCAGTTTCATGTCTTGAGGCAGCAGTTCCCGGATGAAGAAACCGTGATCGAGAAAACGTGTGGCCAGCATGCGCTCGCCCAGGCCCGGTGACAGCTGGCGGGCGCCTTCCACCACACGCCGGCCATTGTCGCGTGGCATCTTCGCGCGTGCCGCCCGGGGCGCGGCGGCGCCGACGGCTTCCTTGATGTCGATCAGGCAATATTCCTGGTCGTCCTTGTCGCCCACGCCCAACAAGGCTGCATAACGCAGCAAGCCGAGGGAGCTGCAGCCTTTGACCCAATAGGCCGAATCAAGCAATTGGACCTTGGCGTCTTTGGGCCGGCCTTTGAGCGAGGTCACCAACTGGTGGATTTCATCCGAGGCGCAAACACTTTGCAGCGCGCTCTTTTCCGCCCGCGACAATGACCAGAAGTGCTTGCCCAACGGAATAGTAGGCCGGGCATTTTCAATGCGTTCACGCGCCAGGTTTTTCCAGGTGCGTTCCACCGCGCTGCGCATGCCGGCCTTGACTTGGGAAGGACGCGGCGGCGCTTCATCGGGCTTGTCTTTGAAGGCTTGTTCGTAGCCCACCATCATTTCTTCCAGCATGCGTGCGGTGGTCACGCCCGGCAGGTCCGAGCCGCGTGCGGCGGTGGCCAACGACAGCGCCAGGCGCACCAGGTCATGGGCCGGGTTGCCGATCACGGTTTGGTCGAGGTCGCGGATATGCATGTCGATACGGCCCTTGGTATCACCCGTGGGGCCGAGGTTGCCCGCGTGGCAATCGCCGCAGATCCAGATCGCGGGGCCATGGGGCAAGCGGCGGCCGGGCTGGCTGTGCAGCCACTCGTAAAACTGCACCGTGCTGCCGCGCACATAAGCATGGGCCGAGCGCGCCATCTTCAGGTTGCGCAGTTGGATGAGGTGGGGCATGCGGGCAGAGGGGCGCGGAATTTTCATGGAAGCACTCGGTACGGGGTACGGTAGAGGCTGGCCCGTCACAAATGTTTCATTTTGTTTCAAGAATAAAAACTTCAAGCCTGGGCGGTGTGCGCTTTCAACCAGCCTTTGAACGCGGCCATGGCCGAGGTTTCGGCCCGCGACTGCAAGCGCGTCAGCCAATAACTGCCGGTGCTAATGCCCACGCTGAACGGCTGGCGAATCAGATCACTCTCCAGTTGCCGTGAGAACATCATCGCCGGCGCCAAGGCCACGCCGATGCCCTGCTGCGCGGCCTCCATCATCGCCAGGGACGAGTCGAACACGATGCTGCGCGGCACCGGCGTGTCGGCCGGCAGCCCGGCGGCCTGGAACCACAGGTTCCATTCATCGGCGCGGTAAGAGCGCAATAAGGTGTGCTTGAGCACGTCGTCCGGCGTGTGCAATTGCTCGGCAATCTGCGGCACGCACAGCACGGTCAACGGCGCGTCAAGCAACTGGCAGGCGTCGGTGCCATGCCAGGCGCCAGCGCCGAAGCGGATCGCGTAGTCGAGGCCCTCGGCGGCGACGTCAACACGGTTGTTGTGGGTCGACAGGCGCAGGTCGATAAACGGGTAGCGGCTTTGAAAGTCCGGCAAGCGCGGCAGCAACCAGCCGACGGCGAAGGTGCCCACCGCCCCGACGGTGAGCACTTCACGGTAATGGCCACCTTCGAACTGGCCTAAGGTAAGGGCAATCCGGTCGAAAGAGTCGCGCACGACCGGCAGCAGTGTTTCGCCTTCGCGGGTCAGCATCAGGCCGCGTGGCAGACGCTTGAACAAGGTGACGTTCAACTGCGCCTCCAGGCTTTTGACCTGATGACTGACTGCCGCCTGGGTCACGCACAGCTCGATGGCCGCTCGGGTGAAGCTCAAATGCCGGGCGGAAGCTTCGAATGCGCGCAACGCATTGAGCGGTAAATGGGAGCGCAGCATGCATGACCCTAAATTAACTAATGGCTGATGCGAGATATCATCGTTTGCCCGCCGAACAAAATCCACCTAGATTTGCCCCGCCTGCGCAGGCCTTGATCGTCAGCACATCTTTTACATGGAAGCGAACCCGCATGAATCACACCTTACAAAAAATTCTGTTCAGCGCCCTGTTAATAGGCTCCGGTAGCTGCATGGCCGCCACCGACCTGCGCACGGTAGTCGATGCCAGCGTTGCGCCGCTGATGCAGCAACAAGGGATCCCAGGCCTGTCGGTCGCGGTGGTTAACCAAGGCAAGGTTCAATACTTTAACTACGGTGTTGCATCAAGGGAAACCAAACAGGCCGTTAACCAAGACACCCTGTTTGAAATCGGATCGATCAGCAAAACCTTTACCGCCACCCTCGGCGGCTACGCCCAGGCTACCGGTAAGCTCCAGCTCTCGGATACCGCCAGCCAGCACCTGCCAGCCCTGGCCGGTGGCGTATTCGATCACATCAGCCTGCTGCAACTGGCGACCTACACACCGGGTGGCCTGCCGTTGCAGTTTCCCGACGCGGCCGACAATGCCGGTGCCATGCTCGGTTATTTCCAGCACTGGAAACCCGCGTATGCGCCGGGCGAACAGCGTTTGTATTCCAACCCCAGCATCGGCTTGTTCGGCTACCTCGCGGCGCAAAGCCTGGGGCAGCCGTTTAACGTTGCCATGGAGAAAACCTTGCTGCCCAAGCTGGGCCTGACCAACACCCACGTCAGCGTGCCGGCGAGCAAAACCGCTCAATATGCGCAAGGCTATGACAAAAATCTGAAACCCATTCGCGTCAGCCCCGGCGCCCTGGACAGCGAAGCCTACGGCATCAAGACCAGCACCCAAGACCTCGCCCGCTATGTGATTGCCAACCTGCACCCCGAGACCCTGGAAAAACCGCTGCAACAAGCGATCTCCACCACTCACGCGGGTTACTACACCGTCAATGGCATGACCCAGGGCCTGGGCTGGGAGCGCTACCCCTACCCGATCAAGCTGCAGGCCTTGCTGGAGGGCAACTCGACCGAAATGGCGATGCAGCCGCACAAGGTCAATTGGCTGACGCCGGCGCAGGCACAACCGGCCAACGTGCTGTACAACAAAACCGGCTCCACCGGCGGTTTTGGCGCGTATGTGGCTTACGTACCGAGCAAGGACATGGGTGTGGTGATTCTGGCTAACCGCAATTACCCGAATGCCGAACGGGTGAAGCTGGCTTATGCGATCTTGGGCGCGATGGACCACTAAGACCTGACAAAAACCAAATGTGGGAGCTGGCTTGCCTGCGATGGCGGTATATCAGTCACCGAATTGGCTGACTGAACCACCGCTATCTCAGCATAGGTATCTACACAACTGCCGGTTAAAACAAAGCCTGCGGTACGCCACTTGTTGTGGCGAGCAGGCTTGCCCTGCGTTGGGCTGCTCAGCAGCCCCCAGCAAGGGCACTGAAATTCTTTCTGAAAGAACTCAGCGCCTGGTTTTGGGG
>NZ_VBVZ01000550.1 GCF_005863185.1 Pseudomonas edaphica | reverse complement strand
GTGCTGGCCCAGTTGCGTGCGCGCTTCATGGCCCTCAATGCAGGCCGCATGGCCCGCGCCGTCGAAGGGCTGACGCCGCGCCAACAAAGCGTGCTGACCCTGCTGCCGTTGTTTTTCCACGTCAACCACCCGCTGTTGCCCGGCTACGTCTCGAGCAGCACGCCGGCAGGCTTGTCGAATTTCGAACCCGACGCCCAGGCCCTCACCGAAGCCCAGCGCCTGACCCGCTCGTTCTCCTATAAGCCGCGCCATGGCAACCCGCCGCGGCCGATCCATGGCCTGTTCCTGATGGGCAGCCTCGGCACCTTGGCCCAGGCGGACCAGAGCGACATGGACGTGTGGGTCTGCCACGCTGCGGACCTTGGCGAGAACGAACTGGCCGAGTTGCGCAAAAAGTGCCAGTTGCTGGAAGCCTGGGCCTTGACCATGGGCGCTGAGGCGCATTTCTTTCTGATCGAGCCGACGCGCTTTGTTTCAGGCGAGCGCGATACGCAACTGAGCTCTGACGATTGCGGCACCACCCAGCATTACCTGTTGTTGGATGAGTTCTACCGCACCGCCATCTGGCTCGCCGGGCGCACGCCCATCTGGTGGCTGGTGCCGGTCTATGAAGAAACCCGCTACGCCGAGTTCACCCACGCGCTGATCTCCAAACGTTTTATCCGCGCCGATGAAACCCTCGACCTCGGCCACCTGGCGCACATCCCGCCGGGCGAATTTATCGGCGCGGGGTTGTGGCAGCTGTTCAAGGGCATCGAGTCGCCTTACAAATCGGTGCTCAAGCTGCTGCTGACCGAGGTGTACGCCAGCGAACACCCGAACGTGCACTGCCTGAGCCTGCGCTTCAAACGTGCGGTGTTTGCCAACCAGATGGACCTGGACGAGCTGGACCCGTACATCGTGGTCTACCGCCGCATCGAGGAATACCTCAGGGCGCGCAATGAACCCGATCGCCTGGAGCTGGTACGGCGCGCGCTGTACCTGAAGGTCAATCGCAAGCTCAGCGCCGGCCAACGCAGCACCAGTTGGCAGCGGCTGTTGCTGGAACGCCTGGCCCATGAATGGGGTTGGGACCAGCGCCAACTGGCCTTGCTGGACAGCCGCAGCCAGTGGAAAGTGCGCCAGGTGGCTTCCGAGCGCCGCGCATTGGTCAGCGAACTCAATTACAGCTACCGCTTTCTTACCCAGTTCGCTCGCACCGAGCAGACCGTCAGCCTGATCAACAAGCGCGACCTCAATGTGCTGGGTCGGCGCCTGTATGCCGCGTTTGAGCGTAAAGCCGGCAAGGTCGAGTTCATCAACCCCGGCATCGCCCCGGACGTGGCCGAAGACACCCTGACCCTGGTGCAATCGCCCAACCGCAAAGAGCCCGGCCAGCACCACTGGGGCTTGTACAACGGCAACCTTACGGCGCTGGAATGGGAGCACTTCGCGCCGATCAAGCGCAGCCGCGACCTGTTGGAAATGCTCACCTGGTGCCATCGCAACGGCGTGATCGACAGCAGCACGCGCCTGGCCTTGCACCCAGGCGTCAGCGACATGACGGAATTCGAGCTGTTCAACCTGCTGGGCTGCCTGCAACAGACCATCGCCCTGCCCCTGGCCAGCGTTGATGAAGACCGCCTGTTGCGCTCGGCGGTACCGGAAGAGGTGCTGTTGCTGATCAACGTCGGCGTCGACCCGCTCAAGCATCACCGCGACTTGAATATCCTGATGACCACCGAGCGCACTGACTCCCTGAGCTACGCCGGTGTGCGCGACAACCTGGTGCTGACCCTGGATCAGGTCACGCTCAACAGTTGGAACGAGGTATTGGTCAGCCGCTACGACGGCCCCCATGCACTGCTCGACTGCCTGCGCGACTACCTCAACCAACTGCCGCCGAACCACCTGCCACGCCTGCGGGTGCGCTGCTTCTGCCACAACCGTGCGCAATTCATTGCCCAACGGGTGGAAGAAATTTTCGACACCGTGCAGAACCTGCTGCTGAGCCAGTCCAATCACCGCTACCTCCTGCAGGTGCAGCAGCACTATCACGTGATGGAACTGACGCCGGGCCAGGCCACTCACGTGCCACTGCTGACCCAGGATGCGCTGATCGCCTACCTCAGCGAAGAACTGGCCAGCTACAGCCCGCTGCACCTGGACGCCATGGCGCTGGAAGACCACGACCTGGCCCTGCTGCTGCCCATGGGCGTGGCTGATTGTGTGCAGGTGTTCTACCGGGTCAATGAAGGCTTCGCCGAGCTGTATGTGCTGGATGAGTTCAATGCGCTGTGGCAGCAACGCTTGCCGTTTCATGATGAGCAAAGCCTGCTGGCGCCACTGCAGCGATTCCTGCAGTCAATCATCTATCGCCGCGAAGCGCTGGCACCGCTGGACACGCAACAGCCGCTGGGTGAAGTGCAGATTTTGTATTACCAACTGTTGCCGTCAGGCAGCCACCGCGCCCGCGGCATCGAGCCTCGGCCGGTGCCGCAAAACCCGGCCAACAAGCCGTTTTATGACGTGCAGGCGATTATCGGCAAGGCCGCACCCGGCCAGGTCGGCATCACGCTGTATTGCAATCAACGGGAGTTTTCGGAGTTGGAGTTCGGCGACCAACTGTTTGCCGTGGTCGCCCAGGAAATCGTCGGGCAACGCCGGGAGACCGAGCTTTACCGCTGCTACATCACCGACCTGGACCTGTCCGGCCTGCTCGGTGATGTGCAAAGCCCGAGCAACTTGTATCTGCGTTACAAGGCCGAGCTGGAGTTGTCGCTGAATGCGGCGCTGAGCCAGATTTAGAGAGGGAAGGCGCCGCCATCTTTGGGCTGGCCTTCGACGCTGAGCAATTCAAGCTTGAGGGTTTTGCCGCCCGGCGCCGGCCAGTCGATGTGCTGGCCCACTTGCAGGCCAAGCAAGGCGCTGCCTACCGGAGCCATGATCGAAATTTTGCCTTCATCGGCGTTCGCGTGCTTCGGGTACACCAGGGTCAGGTGGTAGTCCTTGCCGCTGCCTTGCTCACGGCAATGCACGCTGGAGTTCATGGTCACGACACCCGCAGGCACTTCATCGTGGCCAACCACGTCTTCGGCGCGGTCGAGTTCGGCTTGCAACGCTTCGGCGCCGGGAGAGTCGTCGCCCAAGCGGTCGATCAATTGCTCCAGACGCTGCACGTCAAGACGGGTAAGAATGATGGAAGGTGCGGTCATGATTCAGGCAGACTCCTTTTTTCTGCACAAAAAAGCAAAACCCCGCCAGGAAAAGGCGGGGTTCTCACGGGCCTCGATGAGTTGAGGCGTACCCGGACACTACCACAGCGTCACAAATAAACAAGACGGCCTCAGGCGCGCGCCCTGCGCTGTTCGGCCTCGGCGCAGATCACCCGGCGCCGGGCATCGTCGGCGGAGCGCCATTCACGGATGTCTTCCACGTGCCGGTAGCAGCCGAGACAGACTTTTTGCTCGTCCAGGCGACACAAACTGATACAAGGTGACGGCACTGCCGGGCTGACATTGCTGAACAGCGGCTTGGGTGGGCGTACAGGTGCAGGCTGGGTCACGATCAGATCTCGTCGAAGTCCAGCTCAGCGCCGGCTTGTTCCTGGACCAGGCGTGCGAGCATTTCGCTTAACAGCTCATCGCTGGTATCGCACTGCCAGTTTTTGTCTTCTTCGTTGTAGTCGAAGTGAAAACCACCCGAACGCGCCGCCAGCCATAGCTGACGCAGCGGCTCCTGACGGCTGAAGATCAGTTGGGTGCCGTTTTCAAACTTAACGGTCAGCACGCCAGCCGAGTTCTCCAGGTCCACATCCAGGCCGCTGTCGTCGAAAATATCTTCCAGCGCCTGCTGGGTCGAATCCACCAGGTCGTGAAAACGGGCTTCGGTCAAACTCATTGTGGGAACCTCGAAAAGTGTCTGGTCACGCTCAAGCGGCGCACGATACGGACGCGCCATGATGATTGCAAAGGATACCGATTTCATTACCCGCAGCCGCGTGAAATATCCTCATTTAGCGTAGGCCGAATCGCGACATGCTCGGCAAACCCCCGCCGGACGGGTATTACGGCGCATAGGCAAGCTGCCGGGTGGTCGGTATACTCGGGCGCAATTAATGCATATTCAAGG
>NZ_VBVZ01000054.1 GCF_005863185.1 Pseudomonas edaphica | reverse complement strand
CTACCGATGACGGTGGCGTGGACATGAAGTGCCCGACCGAAATCGCCATCAGCGACCGCCGTGAAGCGGAGTTGGCGAAGAACGGTTTCATGCCGCTGCTGCACAAGAAAAACACCGACTTCGCCGCGTTCATCGGCGCCCAGTCGTTGCAGAAACCGGCCGAATACGACGACCCGGACGCCACCGCCAACGCCAACCTGGCCGCGCGCCTGCCGTACCTGTTCGCCACCTGCCGCTTCGCCCACTACTTGAAGTGCATCGTGCGCGACAAGATCGGTTCCTTCAAAGAGAAGGACGAGATGCAGCGTTGGTTGCAGGACTGGATCCTCAACTACGTCGACGGCGACCCTGCGCACTCCACCGAAACCACCAAGGCCCAGCACCCGTTGGCCGCCGCCGAGGTGATCGTGGAAGACGTCGAAGGCAACCCGGGTTACTACAACTCCAAGTTCTACCTGCGCCCGCACTACCAGCTCGAAGGGCTGACCGTGTCGTTGCGCCTGGTATCGAAACTGCCTTCGGCAAAAAGCGCATAACTAACGGTTGAACCGGCTCTTCTGTGGGAGCCGGGCTTGCCCGCGATGCAGGCACCTCGGTTTGTCAGTCAGACCGCGGTGATGCAATCGCAGGCAAGCCAGCTCCCACAGAACAGCATTGCCCCTTTGGGCATCACCAAATTCAGTGGCCCGTGCCACACAGGGAGAAAACATGGCTGTTGATATTTTCATCAAGATCGGCGACATCAAGGGCGAGTCCATGGACAAGGCCCACAAGGACGAAATCGACGTGCTGAACTGGAGCTGGGGCATGGCCCAGTCCGGCAACATGCATGTGGGCGGCGGTGGCGGCGCGGGCAAGGTGAATATCCAGGACCTGTCGCTGACCAAGTACGTCGACAAGGCTTCGCCCAACCTGATGATGCACTGCGCCAGCGGTAAGCACATCGACAAGGTCAAGCTGACCGTGCGCAAGGCTGGCGGCGAAAGCCAGGTCGAGTACATGGTGATCAACCTGGAAGAAGTGCTGGTCACGTCCCTGAGCACCGGCGGCTCGGGCACCGATGATCGCCTGACCGAAAACGTCACCCTGAACTTCGCCCAGGTGATGGTCGACTACCAGCCGCAGAAAGCCGACGGCACCAAAGACGGCGGCGCGATCAAGTTTGGCTGGAACATCCGTTCCAACACCAAGCGCTGATAGCCCTGGCGGCCGCAGCACCTCGCTGCGGCCCCTGGCACCTTGTCCCTCTCTTAGCCCGTCCGTGGAGCTGCTTTGGTGGTAACTGAAATCGCTTCCCGCGACCGTCTGCAACCGTCCCTGCTGGACCGGCTGACCGACGATGACCCAACCAACCTCAAGGAAAGCGCCGACAAACGCGTGCTGTCCCTGACCCAATTAAAAGCCTCGGTGCTGCGTGACCTGGCGTGGTTGCTTAACACCACGTCGCTCCTCGACGCCGATGCCACGTTGCACACCCCGGCTGGCACATCGGTGGTCAATTACGGCCTGCCTGCGTTGGCCGGCAACAGCGTTTCCAGTGTGGATATCAAAGCCCTGGAAGCCTTGATCTACCAGGCGATTGCCACTTTTGAACCACGTATTTTGCGCCACACGCTGCGCGTAAAAGCCCGCGTGGGCCATGGCGAGATGAACCACAACGCATTGAGTTTCGAGATCGAAGGCGACCTGTGGGCGCAGCCGGTGCCGTTGCGCCTGCTGCTGCAAACCGACCTCGATCTGGAATCCGGGCATGTGCGTGTGGTCAATGCCGACCAGCGGAGGCGCCCATGAACCCGCGCCTGCTGGAGCTGTACAACCAGGAACTGCACCACGTGCGCGAAAGCGCCGCCGAGTTCGCCAAGGAATACCCGAAGATCGCCAGTCGGCTGACGTTGTCCGGCATGGACTGCGCCGACCCGTACGTCGAACGCTTGCTCGAAGGCTTTGCCTACCTGACTGCCCGGGTGCAGCTCAAGCTCGACGCCGAGTACCCGACCTTCACCCATAACCTGCTGGAAATCGCCTACCCGCACTACCTCGCGCCCACGCCGTCGATGACCGTGGTGCAAATGCAGACCGACCCCGACGAAGGCTCGCTGGCCAGTGGTTTCCTATTGCCGCGCGACACAGTGTTGCGCGCCGCCTTGGGCCGCGAAACCCAGACCTGCTGCGAGTACCGCACCGCGCACCCGGTGACGCTGTGGCCGTTGCAAGTCAGTAATGCTGAGTACTTCGGCAACCCCGCCGCTGTGCTGGGACGCCTGGCCGCCAGCGAGCCCAAAGCCAAAGCCGGCCTGCGCCTGACTCTGCGCACCGGCGCCGAATTACCCTTCAACAGCCTCGACCTCGATAACCTGCCGCTGTACCTCAGCGGTGCCGATGAGCAGCCGTTTCGGCTCTACGAACAGTTACTCGGCAACGCCTGCGCCGTGTTTGCTCGCAAACCCGGTGGTGATTGGGTCGAGCGCCTGCCGCAAGACGCGCTGCGCTCCCGTGGTTTTGACGATGCCGATGCGGCCATGCCGGTGGTGGCGCGCGCGTTTCAGGGTTATCGGCTACTGCAGGAATACTTCGCCCTGCCCCACCGCTTCCTGTTCGTTGAATTCGCGCAGCTGAGCCGTGCGGTGAAACGCTGCGACGGCCAGGAGTTGGAGCTGATCGTGCTGTTCGACCGTCACGAGCCGAGCCTGGAAGGCAGCGTCGGCGCGGCGCAGTTCATGCCGTTCTGCACGCCGGCGATCAACTTGTTTCCCAAACGCGTGGACCGCATTCACCTGTCGGACCGTGTCAACGAACACCATGTCATCGCCGACCGCACGCGGCCGATGGATTTCGAAATTCACTCGTTGAGCGGCATCACCGGCCATGGCACTGGGCCGGAGCAGCCGTTCCTGCCGTTCTATGCGGTGCGTGATCCATCGCGTTATGGCCGCGACCAGGCGTACTACACCCTGCGCCGTGAACCTCGCGTGTTGTCCAGCGACCAACGCCGTAACGGCCCGCGCTCTACCTATGTGGGCAGCGAAACCTTTGTCAGCCTGGTCGACAGCCAGCAAGCGCCGTACCGCCATGATTTGCGCCAGCTCGGCGTGACCGCGCTGTGTACCAACCGCGATTTGCCGCTGTTCATGAGCGTGGGCAACGGCAAGACCGACTTCACCTTGGCCGACAGCGCGCCGGTGTTGTCGGTGCGCTGCGTGGCCGGGCCGAGTCGTCCGCGTGCCAGCCATGCCCATGACGCCAAGGCCTGGCGCCTGATCAGCCAGCTGTCGCTCAACTACCTGTCGCTGAGCGAGCAGGGCCAGGGCGCCGGCGCCTTGCGCGAACTGTTGCGCTTGTATGGCGACAGCAACGACGCGGCGCTGCAATTACAGATCGAAGGTTTACGTGAGGTCAGCAGCAAAGCGGTGACCCGGCGCCTGCCGATGCCCGGCCCGATCGTGTTTGGGCGAGGTCTGGAAATCACCCTGGAATTCGATGAAAACGCGTTTCGCGGCACCGGCGTGTTCCTGCTCGGTGCGGTGCTGGAACGCTTCCTGGCACGTTATGTGTCGATCAACAGCTTTACCGAGACGGTGATCCGTACCACCGAACGCGGCGAGATCATGCGATGGAAAGCCAAGCCCGGTCGACGTCCGACCCTGTGAACACACTGGATGCGATGCATCAGGAGCCCTGGGAATACGATTTCTTCCAGGCGCTGCGACGTATCGAGTGCGAATCGCCAGCGCTGCCGCGCCTGGGCCATTCCCTGCGCCTGGCCGATGACCCGCTGCGCCTGGGGCAGCAGGCAGACTGCACTTTCGCACCGGCCACATTGGCCTCGGTCGACCCTGGCGGCGATGGCAAACCAGCGCGGCTGGAGCAATTCTTTTTCGGCCTCGGCGGCCCCAACGGCCCGTTGCCGCTGCATATCACCGAGTACGTGCGCGAACGCCAGCGCAACAACGCCGACAGCACCAGCAAACAGTTTTTGGATGTGTTCCACCATCGCCTGCTCAGCCTGTTTTACCGGGCCTGGGCCGAGGCGCGACCGACCGTCAGCCACGACCGCCCGGATGATGACTACTGGTCCGCGCGCCTCGCAGCGCTGTGTGGTCGAGGCATGCCGAGCCTGCTCAACCAGGGGTTGATTCCGGATACCGCGAAGCTGCACTACAGCGGTCACCTGTCGGCGCAAACCCGCTACCCGGACGGCTTGAAGGCCATTCTCAGCGAGTACTTCGGCCTGCCGGTAGAGATTGAAGAATACGTCGGCCAGTGGCTGGAACTGCCAGAGCGCAGCCGCGTGAGTGTCAGCGCCAACCAGTTGGG
The DNA here is from genome assembly GCF_005863185.1 of Pseudomonas edaphica. Lineage (GTDB taxonomy): Bacteria > Pseudomonadota > Gammaproteobacteria > Pseudomonadales > Pseudomonadaceae > Aquipseudomonas > Aquipseudomonas edaphica. The sequence continues at coordinate 13,864 of NZ_VBVZ01000054.1, read as the reverse complement.
CGTGGACTTTTGCCTGGGCAGCCATGTGTGGGATCGCCAGCATAAATTCCGCATCCGCCTCGGCCCGCTCAAGCTGGACGATTACATGGGCATGCTGCCCGGCAGCCAGCCGTTCAACGAGCTGGTGGCGTGGGTGGCCGAGTACCTGGGCCATGAGCTGGACTGGGACTTGAACCTGGTTTTGCAACAACCCGAAGTCCCAAAGCTGCAACTTAATGGCCAATTCCGCCTGGGCTTCAACACCTGGCTCGGCCAACCCGAGCATGACGCCAACGACCTAATCCTGGCCCGGCATTACGCCGATCACGCCACTACCTCAAGGAATCCAGAGCATGGGTGAAATCAGTCGCGCCGCACTGTTCGGCAAACTCAACAGCGTGGCCTACAAGGCCATCGAAGCCGCCACCGTGTTCTGCAAACTGCGGGGCAACCCGTATGTGGAACTGGCCCACTGGTTTCACCAGTTGCTGCAACTGCAGGACTCGGACCTGCACCGCATCATCCGCCAGTTCAACGTGGAGCCGGCGCGCCTGGCCCGTGACCTGACCGAAGCGCTGGACCGCCTGCCGCGTGGTTCGACGTCGATCACCGACTTGTCGTCGCATGTGGAAGAAGCGGTAGAGCGCGGCTGGGTCTATGGCAGCCTGATGTTCGGCGAAAGCCAGGTGCGTACCGGCTACCTGGTGCTGGGTATCCTGAAGACGCCGAGCCTGCGCCATGCGCTGCTGGGCTTGTCCGCCGAGTTCGACAAGATCAAACCCGAAGCCTTGAGCGAGCGTTTTGACGAATACGTCGGCGACTCACCGGAGAATGCGTTGAGCGCCAGCGATGGCTTCAACGCCGGCGTGCCTGGCGAAGCCAGCGGTGCCATGGCGCCGAGTGCGATGGGCAAGCAGGAAGCGCTCAAGCGCTTCACCGTCGACCTGACCGAACAAGCGCGCAGTGGCAAACTCGACCCGATCGTGGGGCGTGATGAAGAGATCCGCCAACTGGTGGACATCCTGATGCGTCGGCGTCAGAACAATCCGATCCTCACTGGCGAAGCCGGCGTGGGCAAGACCGCTGTAGTCGAAGGGTTCGCCCTGCGCATCGTCGCCGGTGACGTGCCGCCAGCGCTCAAGGATGTGGAACTGCGCAGCCTCGATGTGGGCCTGCTGCAAGCCGGTGCCAGCATGAAGGGCGAGTTCGAACAGCGCCTGCGCCAGGTCATCGAAGACGTGCAGGCTTCGCCCAAGCCGATCATTCTGTTTATCGACGAAGCCCACACCCTGGTAGGTGCCGGTGGCGCCGCCGGGACTGGCGACGCCGCCAACCTGCTCAAGCCTGCGCTGGCCCGTGGCACCTTGCGTACCGTGGCCGCCACGACCTGGGCCGAGTACAAAAAACACATCGAGAAAGACCCCGCGCTGACCCGCCGCTTCCAGGTGGTACAGGTGGCCGAGCCGTCGGAAGACAAAGCGCTGCTGATGATGCGCGGCGTGGCCTCGACCATGGAGAAACACCATCAGGTGCAGATCCTTGATGAAGCCCTGGAAGCCTCGGTGAAGTTGTCCCACCGCTACATCCCCGCACGTCAGTTGCCAGACAAGTCCGTCAGCTTGCTGGACACTGCCTGCGCACGCGTCGCCATCAGCTTGCACGCCGTACCAGCCGAAGTGGACGACAGCCGCCGTCGCATCGAAGCGCTGGAAACCGAGCTGCAAATCATCGCCCGCGAGCATGCCATCGGTATCGCCATTGGTGCGCGTCAAACCAATAGCGAAACCTTGCTGAGCGCCGAACGTGAGCGCCTGGCGACTCTGGAAAGCCGCTGGGCCGAAGAAAAAACCCTGGTTGATGAGCTATTGGCAACTCGCGCGACCTTGCGCGAAAAAGCTGGCGTGGTAGACAGCGGCAACGATGAGTTGCGCGCCCAACTGCTCGACCTGCAACAACGCCTCACTGCGCTGCAAGGCGAAACCCCGCTGATCTTGCCGACCGTGGATTACCAGGCCGTGGCCTCGGTGGTCGCCGACTGGACCGGCATCCCGGTGGGCCGCATGGCGCGCAACGAGTTGGAGACAGTGCTCAACCTCGACCAGCACCTGAAGAAACGCATCATCGGCCAGGACCATGCCTTGCAGATGATCGCCAAGCGCATCCAGACCTCCCGCGCCGGGCTCGATAACCCAAGCAAGCCGATTGGCGTGTTCATGCTCGCCGGCACCTCGGGTGTGGGCAAGACCGAAACCGCCCTGGCCCTGGCCGAAGCCATGTACGGCGGTGAGCAGAACGTCATCACCATCAACATGAGCGAGTTCCAGGAAGCCCACACCGTGTCCACACTCAAGGGCGCGCCACCGGGTTATATCGGCTACGGCGAAGGCGGCGTGCTGACCGAAGCGGTGCGGCGCAAACCCTACAGCGTGGTGCTGCTGGATGAGGTGGAAAAAGCCCACCCGGACGTGCACGAGATCTTCTTCCAGGTGTTCGACAAGGGCGTGATGGAGGACGGCGAAGGCCGGGTGATCGACTTCAAGAACACCCTGATCCTGCTGACCACCAACGCCGGCACTGAACTGATTTCCCAGGTGTGCAAAGACCCGGCGAACATCCCCGAGCCGGAAGAAATCGCCAAGGCCCTGCGCCAACCGCTGCTGGAGATTTTCCCGCCGGCACTGCTGGGCCGTTTGGTGACGATTCCGTATTACCCGCTGAGCGACGAAATGCTCAAGGCGATTACCCGCCTGCAACTGGGCCGCATCAAAAAGCGCGTGGAGAACACCCACAAAGTCGCCTTCGATTACGACGACGCTGTGGTCGATTTGATCGTCTCGCGCTGCACCGAAACCGAAAGTGGCGGGCGCATGATCGACACCATTCTCACCAACAGCCTGCTGCCGGACATGAGCCGTGAGTTTCTTACGCGCATGCTCGAAGGCAAGGCACTGGCGGGTGTGCGTATCAGCAGCCGGGATAATGAATTGCACTACGACTTCAGCGATTGACCTGACGAAACGCAATTCAACTGTGGGAGTGGGCTTGTGTGGGAGCTGGCTTGCCTGCGATAGCATCACCTCAGTGCGCCTGCCACACCGAGGTGCCTGCATCGCGGGCAAGCCCGGCTCCCACACAAGCCAGCTCCCACAGTTGGATTCGGTTTCTTCAGTTATTTAGGTATTTACGGGACTACCGATGCTATTCAACCAAGCCTCACGCCTGGCCAAGATCACCAGCCCGCTCGGGCCGGATGTGCTGCTGCTCAATGAAATGGGCGGCGGCGAAGAGCTGGGCAGGTTGTTCAACTATGAGCTGCGACTGACCTCTCTGGACGCCAACATCGACCTTAACCAGTTGCTGGGCAAGCCGATGAGCGTTGGCGTGCAGCTGGCGGACGGTGGCGAGCGGCACTTCCACGGCATCGTTGCGCGTTGCAGCCAGAATATCGACCAAGGCCAGTTCGCCAGTTATCAGGTGACCCTGCGCCCGTGGTTCTGGCTGCTCAGCCGCACCTCGGACTGCCGGATTTTCCAGAACCTGAGCATCCCGCAGATCATCAAGCAAGTGTTCCGCGACCTGGGCTTCTCCGACTTCGAAGACGCGCTGAGCCGCCCTTATCGCGAGTGGGAATACTGCGTGCAGTACCGCGAGACCAGCTTCGATTTCGTCAGCCGCTTGATGGAACAGGAAGGTATCTACTACTTCTTCCGCCATGAACAGGACCGTCATGTGCTGGTGTTGGCCGATGCTTATGGCGCCCACACCACGGTGCCGGGCTATGCGTCGATCCCGTACTACCCCAAGGACGAGCAGCAGCGCGAACGCGACCATATGCACAACTGGCACCTGGCGCAGGAAGTGCAGCCTGGGTCGCTGGAGCTTAACGACTACGACTTCCAGCGCCCCAGCGCCAGCATCGACGTGCGCTCGGCCATGCCGCGCCCGCACACCGCCGGCGACTACCCGCTGTACGACTACCCAGGCACCTACGTGCAAAGCGCCGACGGCGAACACTATGCGCGTACCCGCATCGAAGCCCTGCAAACCCTGCATGAGCAGATCGAGTTCAACGGTAATGCGCGGGGCTTGGGCTCAGGCCATTTGTTCAGCCTCACCGGTTTCAGCCGCCAGGACCAGAACCGCGAGTACCTGATCGTCGGTTGCCGCTATGCCATCGTCCAGGAAAGCCTGGAAAGCGGCGGCGGCTCGGGGTCGGCGCAGTTCGAAAGCAGCCTCACCTGTATTGACGCCCAACAAAGCTTCCGACCGCTGGCCAGCACCTATCGGCCCATCGTCAAAGGCCCGCAGACTGCGCTGGTGGTCGGCCCCAAGGGCGAGGAAATCTGGACCGACCAGTACGGCCGCGTGAAGGTGCACTTCTACTGGGACCGTCACGACCAATCCAACGAAAACAGCTCGTGCTGGATTCGTGTGTCGCAGTCCTGGGCCGGCAAGAACTGGGGTTCGATGCAAATCCCACGGATCGGCCAGGAAGTGATCGTGAGCTTTCTGGAAGGCGACCCGGACCGCCCGATCATCACCGGCCGTGTCTACAACGCCGAACAGACCGTGCCTTACGACCTGCCGGAAAACGCCACCCAGAGCGGCATGAAAAGCCGCTCCAGCAAAGGCGGCACGCCGGCCAACTTCAATGAAATCCGTATGGAGGACAAGAAGGGTCTGGAGCAACTGTATATCCACGCCGAGCGCAATCAGGACATCGTGGTGGAGGTGGATGAAAGCCACTCGGTGGGGCATGACCGCAACAAGAGCATTGGGCATAACGAGACGGTGACCATTGGTAATAACCGCACGCGCATGGTCAAGCAGGAGGACATCCTCTCGGTGGGCCAAAGGAAGACCGATAGCATCAGCCAGAGCTATGTGATTGAAGTGGGCGAGAACCTGCGGCTGGTCTGCGGCGAAAGCATTCTGGAGTTGAATGCCAGCGGGCAGATCAACCTCACCGGCGTGCAAATCAGCTTTTACGCCAGCGGCGACGCCGAGTTCAACACCGGCGGCGTGCTGCACCTGAACAACGGCGGCGGACCCGGTGCCACGCCCGATGGCCAGGGCCAAAAAGGCGCTATCGACGCCAACATTAAAGCCGCGTTCCCCGCGCCTAAAAGCTCCTGACGAGACCTGTTTGCCATGACGTACCGAATCAACGAATTCCAGTTTCAACTGCCCGCCAGTGAGTTGCAGGACGCGACGATCAATATTCTCAAGTTTCCTGAATTGGGGACTTCCTTGATCGTCAGTCGCAGCTTGCTGGCAGAAGGCGAAACCCTGCACAGCAACTTCGATGACCAGCTCAAGCGCCTGGAAAAACAGGTGCAGGATTTGCGTTTTCAACCCGGTGTGGATGTGCGTTTAGGCGCGGCTCAGGAAGTGGAAGGCATTGAACTGCGAAGCCAATTCAACAAGGGCAATGACAAGGTGTTCCAGTACCAATTGGCGCTGGTGCTGCCGGGGACGCGCAAGATGCTCGCGTTAAGTTATGTGAAGGCGGACAAGCTAGGGGATGCCGAGGCGGCACACTGGGCATTGATCAAAAACTCACTGTCGTTCGACGCTATTTCCTGATGAGCTGCCTGCATGTCTGACGCGTTATGGGCCGCCCGGATGGGCGATGCGCTGACCCACACCTCCATGATGGCCGATATCCTCGGCGGTGTGCTGGAGGTGGCAGCCAACGTGGCGATTACTGCGCTGGCGACTGCCGCTGTCGCAGCGGCCGTGGGGGTGACGATTGCTACCGCCGGTATCGGCGGCTGCATCCTCGGCGCGGTGGTGGGCATCGTCGTCGGCATGGCCATGAGCAAGACGGGGGCCGACAAGGGCCTCAGTAAGATGTGCGAGAGTTTCGCCAATGCGCTGTTTCCGCCGGTAGTGGAAGCCACCATTGCAGTCGGTTCGACCGACACCTTCGTCAACAGCATTCCGGCTGCGCGGGCCGCGGGTGCAATTCCCTCCCATGTCGCGCCCGCCGGGACCGAGCTGGAGCCCGACGAACCCGAACCTGATGTCGAAACTGCGCCAGAGCCTGGCTTCCTCGACATGGCCGAGGGATTCTTCTCTCAACTGTGGCGCCCTACCGTTGCGTCGCCAGCACCCGGTGTCGTGCCGCTGCCCACCGACCTGGTCCTATGCGCCCGCCACCCGCCAATGCCCCCGCAGCTCCTTGCCGAGGGCTCCGATAAAGTCACTATCAACGGCCAACCCGCCGTACGCAGTGGCGACCGCAGCATGTGCGATGCGACGGTGGTTTCTTCAGGCCTAATTTCATCAAACGTCACAATTGGTGGCGGTACGGTAGTGGTGCAGGAGATTCGCAGCGGCAAGACGCCCGGTGTGGGGCTGGCGATTGAAGCCCTAATGATGCTCAAGGGCGCGAAGGGGAAAACGCTGAGTAATTTGCCCTGCATGTTGCTCAGTGGCGTGGGGTCTTACGCGGTGAGCCAAGCCATGGGGGCGATGGCAAACGCTGCGATGGGGTCGCCCAACCCCGTGCATGCGGCAACAGGCGCTAAAGTTCTGGGCAGCGATTTCGACTTGGACTTTTCCTTGCCTGGATTGTTGCCGATTGACTGGCAGCGCTTCTACAACAGCCGCGACGTTCGCCGCGATGGGCTGTTCGGTGCAGGCTGGAGCGTGCCTTATGAAGTCGCCGTGCAGATACTGTCTCACCCGGATGGCGGGGAAGAGCTGATCTATACCGATGAGCAGGGCCGTCGTATCAACCTGGGCTCAGTGGCGCTGGGTAGTGCGATGTTCAGCCCGGGCGAAGGTTTGAGCATTCGGCGCCACCGTAACGGGCAGCTATTGATTGAAAGCGACAACGGCCTGTATCGGCTATTTGACGTCTCCCCCGGCGACGCTTCGTCGCTGCGCCTGAGCCAATTGGGTGACCGCAACGACAATCGCATCTATCTGGAGTATGACGCAGCGGGTCAACTGATGGCGCTGCGCGACACATTTGATCTGGTCCGAGTCGAGTTGATTCGCGAGCAAGGCCGTTTCGATCGGATTGAGCGGCTGTATCCCGATCATCGTCGGGAAGTCCTGGTCAGCTATGGCTACGACCAAGCCGGCGACCTGGCAGAAGTACGTGACGCTACGGATCAGGTCCAACGGCGCTTCGCATACGACGCCGGACGTCGCATGGTGGAGCATCAACTGCCTACCGGGCTGCGCTGCTTCTATGAATGGGGCTTGATTGAAGGCGTCGAGTGGCGTGTGACAAGTCACTGGACCAATGAAGGCGATCGCTATCATTTCGACTATGACCTGAACGTAGGAAAGACACGTATCACCGACGGCTTACAGCGGGTAAGCACACGCGTTTGGAATACCCAATATCAGGTTACCCAGTACACCGATAATCTGGGGCAAGCCTGGCTCTTTGAATGGAATGACGAACGCCAACTGCTCAGCGCAACAGACCCGCAAGGCGGACGCTATGAATACTGCTATGACGAATCTGGCAATTTAATCAGCGAAATGGACCCTCTGGGTCGCCGCGACACAACCCTTTGGCTTGATCATTGGGCATTGCCGTTAGTCGAGACTGACGCCGCCGGCAACAGCTGGAAATTCCTGTATGACCCGCGAGGCAACTGTATCCGTGAGACCGACCCTCTCGGCAACATCACACGCTATCAGTACGACACTCACGGTCAGCCTGTTGAAATCATCGATGCCACCGGCAAACGTAAAAAACTCCGCTGGAACCAGGCAGGGCAACTGATTGAGCACGTCGATTGCTCAGGCTCGCCCACACGGTTCATTTATGACGCACGCGGACATTTGCAGGCTATCTCTGATGCACTGGGAGAGCGGACTGAGTTCAATCACGATACGCAGGGCAGACTGATTGGGGTGCAACTGCCGGACGGTCGGGAGGAACACTATCAGCGCGATGCCAGCGGACAACTGGTCGGGTACACGGATCCCGCCGGCCACAGCACCTTTTACCAATACACACGACGCGGTCAGGTACGGCAACGCACTGATGCCCACGGTCGTAACGTGCAGTTTGGATACGACGCTTATGGCCGCCTTCTGTCTCTGACCAACGAGAATGGCGAAAGCTATCGATTTTCATGGGATGCAGGCGATCGCCTAACCGAGCAACAGGATCTGGATGGCAGTTCCAAACGCTATGAACACGATTGCCTGGATAATGTCATCCAGTTTGAAAGCGTTCCCTCACCTTACGGCAGCGGGCTAGTAACGGAAATAGCCACCAAACCCATTGTTCATCGCCTCAAGCGTGATGCAATGGGGCGATTGAGCGCCAAGACAACCGATGATGGCCACACCCAATACACCTACGACATGTTGGACCAACTGACTGGCGTCCACTTTATGGACACGAGCGGCCAGTCACAGACACTAGCGTTCTCGTACGACGCTCTCGGGCAGATGCTGGAAGAACAGAGCCAAGCGGGTTCGTTGCAACATCACTACGATGAATTGGGGAACCTGATCCAAAGCAAACTGCCCGACGGGCGCTGGATCAATCGTCTTTATTATGGCAGCGGCCATCTGCATCAAATTAACCTCGATGGCCAGGTCATCTGCGATTTCGAGCGCGACCGGCTGCACCGCGAAGTACTGCGCACACAGGGCCAGATCAGTACCCAGAGCAACTACGATCGTTCAGGACGCCTGCGTGCACGGCAACGCCTAAAGACCAGCCCGGGTGCGCTGGGAGCGACATCGTTACAAAAGCAGTTCGAATACGACGCGGCAGATAATCTGATCACTCAGTTAGACCGGCACCCTTCGAACCAAGCTCGCCAGTTGCTGCACTACGATGCCACCGCCCGGATTATTGCCAGCCAAGACAGCGGAATGGGGCAGCACGAAACCTTTTCCTATGACGCCGCCGCCAATTTATTGGATGGGCCTCCAACCGGTAGCGGACGGATTGTGCATAACCGTCTGCTGACTTACCAAGACAAACGTTATCGCTATGACGGCTTTGGCCGAATGGTCGAAAAGCGAAGCGGTCATCGTGGTGTACAGCACATGCGTTATGACGCTGAGCATCGTCTGATCGAAGTACGGAACCAGAACGGCAATGTGGTCCGCATGACCTACGACCCGCTGGGTCGACGCATTGAGAAAAACGAAACGAGCAGCGACGGGTACTTACTCGGGTCAACACACTTCAGTTGGGATGGCTTACGGCTCCTGCAAGAACACCGAAACAACCAGACCAGCCTCTATCTGTATGAAGAGGACGGTTATGAGCCATTAGCCAAGGTCGACGGCATAGGCGCTCAGCAAAAAATCCGCTACTACCATAACGATTTCAATGGACTCCCTCTTGAACTCACTGAAGCCGACGGCCAAACACTGTGGCAGGCTTCCTATCGAGTATGGGGAAACACCATACGGGAAACCCGTGAACCGTCTTACATTGAGGAGCAAAATCTCAGATTCCAAGGCCAGTACCTGGATAGAGAAACGGGGCTTCACTTCAATACCTTCCGGTTTTATGACCCGGATATTGGCCGCTTCACGACACCGGATCCTATCGGGCTACTGGGTGGGCTCAATTTGTACGCCTACGGTCCCAACCCGATCACCTGGATAGATCCACTAGGATTGTCCTGCACAAGCAAAAAACCTACAGCAGCCAGTCTGTCGGATAAGGATTTCGTCAAAAAAATTGCCAGCAAGGCGGAAAAATGGGGCGTTAAAAACAAACATGGTGCTGCAGGTACTGGTCCGGTCCAAGGCAGTAAAAAGCACACCTACGCCGACAAATTGCTAAATCGCTATCAGCGCATGACCGGTCAAAAGACTCACTTGGCAGTGGAGAAATCCTACTTGAAAGGCGTCGAGGTCCCGAAGGGAACCGCCGGCAGCGCGCGGCCAGATGTTTACAACAAGAACACCGGGGAAGTACTGGATTACAAGTTCACGAAAGACCCGAACGGGCCGATTAGCAGTCGACAACAGACCAACAATAATAATAACCTCCCGATAAAACCACCTTCACAGACAGCGATACACCCCTGAGACACCTTATGAAAAAAATGACGGCCACTGAAAAAAAGGCAATTACCCAAGACTGGAAAGAAGTAATGGGGACGTATGAGATATATAAGCCCCTTCACTTGTTAAAGCGTAACGGCCCTCTATTGACCGGCATTTACCTCAAGCCTGTTTATGGTGAGGAACACTATGTTCCGGTCTACCACACTCACTCATTGATGACGTCCTTCCCGGTGGTCTCGCTGGTTGCGCCAATATCACTCTTAAACAGCAAGGGTGTTGAGGAATCGATAAGCCCATTGCGCCACTCAAACAAATTCGAAGAACTTGTTGAACGTTTTCGATCGCAATGCCCTACCGCGTTCCTCGATACACTTTCATGCACCCTGTTGGACTCTATTTATCAAACTACTGTAGCCGGCGCAGACAACTTTCCAGTACAGGCCATGACCGACAATATATTGTTATTGGCCTGGTGCAAGAAGCGTGAAATGGCCCACGAACGCATCGAGTATTACAAGTCCATCCTTCAAGGATGGCCGGATGGAGTGACGCAACGTGTAGGCGGAGCAGCGGGCTGGGAGCGTGAAGTTAAAACGCTGATGGCCCCGGAGCATCTTGAGAGCTCCGTCGCACAAGAATTAAAGAAGTTTAAGCTGAGCCAATTGCCGGATCACTCGCTGGTGTGTGATTAACCAGCAAGGCCCTCACAAAAAATGGGCACCCAACCCAGTCGGCGTGCCCATTTCCTTACCAACCCGCCTCCCTTCAGACGGTCCTGCTATTACGGGTTGACGCTGTCTTTGAGCGACTTGCCCGGCTTGAATGCAACGGTGTTGCTCGCCTTGATTTTCACTGGCTCACCGGTTTGCGGGTTTTTGCCGGTGCGGGCGCCGCGGTGGCGTTGCAGGAAGGTGCCGAAGCCCACCAGGGTGACGCTGTCCTTGCGGTGCAGGGCGCCGGTGATTTCTTCGAGAACGGCGTTGAGGACGCGGTTGGCCTGCTCTTTGGTCAGGTCTGCTTTTTCTGCAATAGCGGCTGCGAGTTCTGGTTTACGCATAAGTGAAGCCTCTTTGACGGTTTTTTGTTGTTATGTCCGTGCTGCTCTCTGGTGGAGCAGCGCCCAAGGCGCCGCAGGCTCTACTCTGCGGCAGACGGGAGTGAGGATGGCATGCCCTCGCACGCTCCGCCAGTCTCGCGGCGACCTTTCTGGGGGTAAGAAGGTGCTGATTCCGACAGAACGACCGGCATTTACGCCAGCAATGGCGGAAGTTCTTTGTTAAGGGCAAGTTTTTCCATGACGGCGCTGCCGGTCAGCGCATAACCCAGCAGGCGGCCGCTGGCGTCGCGGCACAAGGCCTTGATGTCGGCGCCCTGCCCTTCGACGCTCCACACGCCTTCGGTGCCGCGTGGCGGCGGCGATACCACCAGAGGGCAGATCGGGGTTTTGACGGTGATCGGCATCGGCCCATAGCTGACGGCGGTGGCGTTGCCGGCAAGGGTTTGGGCCAGGGCGCGGGCGCAGCTCATCAATGGCATCACGTACAGCAGGTTGAGGCCATCGACCTCGGCGCAGTCGCCCAGGGCGTAGATGTTGGCGTGGGAGGTCTTGAGGTGGCGGTCCACCATGATTCCACGGTTGATCTGCAGGCCGGCGGCAGCAGCCAGGTCCACGCGCGGACGCAGGCCGATGGCCGAGACCACCAGGTCGCAGTGGATCACTTCACCATCCGACAGGTGCGCTTCCAGGCCATCCGCCGTGCGCTGCAAGCGGTTGAGCACCGGGCCCAAGTGGAACCGCGCGCCGAGGCCTTCCAGCCCGGCTTGCACAGCGCCAGCCGCTGCTGGGTGCAGCAGAGTCGGCATGACTTGCTCGCAGGGTGCGACCAGATCAATTTCATAGCCGCCAAGTATCAGGTCGTTGGCGAATTCACAGCCGATCAGGCCCGCGCCCAGCAGCAGCACACGGCGCTTACCGGCAGCAGCGGCACGGAAGCGTGCGTAATCTTCAAGGTCATTGATCGGGAAAATCAGTTCCGCCGCATCGCCTTCTACCGGCACGCGCACGGCTTCTGCGCCCCAAGCCAGGATCAGGTCGCGGTAGGCTACCGCTTCCTCGCCGATCCACAGGCGTTTGTGGCCCGGGTCGATGCCGCTGATGCGCGTGTGGGTGCGCACTTCGGCCTTGAGTTGCTCGGCCATGGCGCCCGGCTCAGCCATGCTCAGGCCATCGGCTTCCTTGTTCTTGCCAAAGCCGGTGGAGAGCATGGGCTTGGAGTAGGAGCGCCCGTCATCCGCGGTGATCAGCAGCAACGGGGTCTCGCTGTCGAGCTTGCGAAATTCCCGGGCCACGTTGTAACCGGCCAGCCCTGTGCCGATGATCACGACAGGTGCGTTCATTCCTTTCTCCTTGTAGTACGTTTCTTAAACCGATGTTTAGCCGATTTCGATCATTTCGAAATCCATTTTGCCCACGCCGCAGTCCGGGCACAGCCAGTCTTCCGGGACGTCCTGCCACAGGGTGCCCGGTGCGATACCGTCATCCGGCCAGCCGTCTTTTTCGTCATAGATCAGGCCGCAGACTACACATTGCCACTTCTTCATTACTTGCTTCCTCAGGGTCCAGGCATCTTGGCCGACGGTCGATAGACCAACGTTGCCGTGCGGCTCAGGGCGTTTTGTACTGATCGAGGCCGGCAGATGCAAGCATGTTCGGCGCAAACGGCCGGTTCAGCCCGGCAAAAGTTCAGGACGCCATGGTAAGCTCGCCGCCTCTTTTACTGCCAAAACTGACTCACCGTGCCGCACTCAATCGCCTGTCCCGATGCTTGCCAATGGCTGACCCAGAGCCTTCTGAGCCCAATGCCCGCGCCATTGACCCTCAACTGGCTGTTCGACGAAGGCTCGCTGACGCGCCGGCTTACGTGGCTTTCCAACGACGGCTTCAGCGTGACGCCACTGTTCGAAGGCTGGCAGCCACTGCGCGAGGATGAATGTGCGGCGTTGGGTATGGCCCCGGCCACGGTCGGCTGGGTACGCGAAGTGTATTTGCGCGGGCATGGCCAACCATGGGTGTTTGCCCGCAGCGTGGCGGCGCGCAGTGCCTTGCAGGGCGATGGCTTGCACATGGACGAATTGGGCAGCCGTTCGCTGGGCGAGTTGCTGTTCTGCGATCAGGCCTTCACTCGCCAGGCGATCGAGGTATGCCATTACCCACGGCAATGGCTGCCGAGCGCCGAACAGGCCGATGGCCTGTGGGCGCGCCGCTCGCGCTTTGATCGCGGGCCGTTGAGCGTGCTGGTCGCGGAAATTTTCCTGCCCAGCTTCTGGCATGCGCTGCATGACCATCCGGAGAACTGCTGATGTATCAACGTCTGCTCAAGTCCTTGAACCGCCTGAACCCCAGGGCGTGGGATTTCATTCAGTTGACCCGCATGGACAAACCCATCGGCATTTACCTGCTGTTGTGGCCGACGCTTTGGGCGCTGTGGATTGCGGGCAAGGGCTCGCCGTCGTTGCTCAATATCGTGATTTTCGTGCTGGGCGTGGTGCTGACCCGCGCCGGCGGCTGCGTGATCAATGACTGGGCCGACCGCAAGGTCGACGGCCATGTGAAACGCACCGAGCAACGGCCGCTGGTGAGCGGCAAGATCAGTTCCAAAGAGGCCTTGGTGTTTTTTGCGGTGCTGATGGGCATCAGTTTTCTGCTGGTGCTGCTGACCAACGCGACCACCATCCTGCTGTCCTTGGGCGGCCTGGCGCTGGCGGCGAGCTACCCGTTCATGAAGCGCTACACCTATTACCCACAAGTGGTGCTGGGCGCGGCGTTTTCATGGGGCATGCCGATGGCATTCACTGCCGAGACCGGGCATTT
>NZ_VBVZ01000549.1 GCF_005863185.1 Pseudomonas edaphica | reverse complement strand
GAGAAGTAGTTCACATAATTGCCGCCGAGTGCCGCCGACAGCGCGGCACCTACATCGGCTTGGGTCATGCCCAGCGCGGCGATTTTTTCGCGGTCCACCACCAGCTTGGCTTGAGGTTTGTCGAGTTTCAAATCCATGTCGGAGAACCAGAACAGCTGCTGTTTCTGTGCCTCGGCCATCACCGCCTGCGCCACTTCGTTGAGGTTTTCCACCGAATCGGTGGTGGTGATCACAAACTGCACCGGCAGCCCTTGGGCGCCCGGCAGCGACGGCAGCGGGAAGGCGGCAATGGTGGCGCCCGGCACCTGGTTCCACTTTTGCTGCAAATCCAGAATCAGTTGGGCCTGGGAGCGTGTGCGCTCATCCCAGGTTTTAAGCAGCACGCCGCCCAGGCCCTGGTTGAGCGCGGGCAGGCCGGTGAGCTGGAACATCTGCGCGTATTCCGGCTCTTTATTGGCGATCTGGAATGCCTGGTCGGCAATCCGCTCCATCTGCTGCGGTGAGGCGGTGGGTGGGCCTTTGATCTGCATAAACACCAGCCCTTGGTCCTCGGTGGGCGACAGTTCACTCTTGGCCGTCATGCCACTGGCGGCCACCAGCAAGAACAGCACAAAACCAAAGGTCACCAGCACCGGCCAGATATTCAGGCCGCCCGCCAGCACGCGGTGGTAACGCTTGCGCAACCAATCAAAATAGTCATCGAGCTTGCGCGCGAAACGACCTTCCTCCTGCCCTGGTTTGAACAACTTGGAGGTCATCATCGGTGAAAGGGTCAACGCCACCACGGCCGACACGGTCACAGCGCCCGCCAGCGAGAAACAGAACTCCTTGAACAATGCGCCCGTCAGCCCGCTGCGCAGCCCGATCGGCACATAGGCGGCAATCAGCACCACAGTCATCGCGATGATCGGCCCGCCCAACTCCCGCGCCGCCACCAGCGCGGCCTCCAGCACGCCTTTGCCTTCTTCCTTGATGTGCCGGTCGACGTTTTCCACCACGATAATCGCGTCGTCCACCACCAGGCCGATGGCCAATACCAGTGCGAGCAAGGTCAGCAGGTTGATCGAATAGCCCAGCAGGTACATCACAAAGAAGGTGCCGACCAGCGACAACGGGATCGCCACCAACGGCACAATCACCGCGCGGAACGAACCGAGGAACAGATAGATCACCACCGACACAATGATCATGGCTTCGACCAGGGTCTTCACCACCTCGTAAATCGAGGTGTTAATAAACGCGGTGGAGTCATACACAATTTCGCCGCGCACGCCGGCCGGCAGTTGCGATTGCAACTCGGGGAAGGCTTCGCGCACGCTGCTGGCGACGGTGAGGATATTCGCGGTGGGCGCCGCCTTGATGCCAATAAACACCGAGCGTTTGCCGGAAAACGCCACGCTGCTGTCATAGTTCTCGGCGCCAAGGGTGACGGTGGCCACATCCTCCAGGTACACCAGCGCATCGCCTTTCTGCTTGATCACCAGCCGCTTGAACTCATCCACCGTGTGCAAATCGGTGCCGGCGGTGAGGTCGACCGTCACGGTTTGCCCACGTGTCGAACCAACGGCCGACAGGTAGTTATTGTTGGCCAGCGCCGTGGACACGTCCTGCGCGGTGACGTTATGCGCCGCCAGTTTGTCCGGGTCCAGCCAGGCGCGCAGGGCGAATTGGCGGCCGCCGAGGATCTCGGCGGTTTGTACGCCCTGGATCGAATCCAGCTTGGGCTTGACCACCCGCACCAGGTAGTCGGTGATGTTATTGGTCGGCAGCGTGTCGCTGTAAAAACCCAGGTACATGGCGTCGGTAGTCTGCCCCACGGCAATGGTCAGCACCGGCTCCTGGGCTTGCGCCGGCAACTGGTTCTTGACCGAATTGACCTGTGTGTTGATCTCGGTAAGGGCTTTGCTGGCGTCGTAGTTCAGCCGCAGCGTGGCGGTGATGGTCGAGATGCCGGTGATGCTCGACGAAGCCAGGTAGTCGATGCCCTGGGCCTGGGCAATCGCCGATTCCAGCGGTTGGGTAATAAACCCGGAGACCGTGGAGGCGTCGGCGCCGTAGTAGGAGGTGGTGATGGTGACCACGGTATTTTCGGTGCGCGGCCATTGATTCACCGGCAGTTCAAAAATCGAGCGCAGCCCCAGGATCAGAATGAACAGCGAGACGACGATGGCCCACACCGGTCGCTGGATAAAGGTATCGGTAAGCTTCATGGGACACCTTTAATGTTCTTGGGGCGTCGGCGCCGGGTCGTTCAGCGGCGCGGCGCTGTTGTCGACCTTCACCGGCGAGCCGTTCTTGAGCTTCATCTGGCCGCTGGTGATCAACAGATCGCCTTCCTTGACGCCGGACAGGATCGCGACCTGATCGCCACGGGTCGGCCCGGTCTTGATAAAGGTCTGTTGCGCGGTGAGCACCTCGTCACCCTTGTCATTCTTGCTCGAGGTGGCAATGAACACCGTGGTGCCATACGGGTTGTAGGTCACCGACGTTTGCGGGACGGTGAGGTAGCGTTGGGTGGCGCCCGAGCTGACCACGGCACGGGCAAACATGCCGGGCACCAGGTTTTGCTTGGGGTTCTCCACGGTTGCTTCAACGGTAATGTTGCGCGTGGTGGCATCGAACTGGGTGTCGATGGTGCTGATACGGCCCTTGAACGTCTGGTTGGACAGGCCGTCAGCCGTTACCGCGACGCTTTGTCCAATGGCGATGGCTTCCATCTGCGTCTGCGGTACGCTGAAGTCGATATAGACAGGATCAAATGTCTGCAACGTGGCGATCTTGTCGCCGGGGTTGAGGTATTGGCCGGGGTTGACGCTGGTGATACCGATGCGCCCGGCAAACGGTGCGCGAATGGTCTTTTTCGCCACCAGCGCACGCTGCTGCTCGGCGGCGGCAAGCTTGGCCTTCAAGTCGGCGGTGTCGCTGTCGACCTGGGCCTGGGAGATTGCGTTGACCGCCAGTTGCGCCTTGTCGCGCTTGAGCACGATGACGGCGAGGTCGGCTGTGGCCTCGAGCGAGTGCAGTTGCGCGATGTCGGAGTCGGCATTCAACTGCACCAGCAGTGCCTGGGCTTCGACATCCTGGCCGGGTTTGAACCCGATGGTGCGCACGATGCCGCCCACTTCCGTGGTCACATCCACGCCGCGCACTGCCTTCATCGAGCCCACCGCCGAGACGCTGGGTTGCCAATCGCTGAATGGCACCTGCATCGCCGTCACCACCGCTGCAGGCAAGGGCTGTTTGGACTGGGCGATCAGCGCCGAGATCTGCACGAACTTCACCCCGGCAATGATCGCGACAATCACCAGCACCACCACGATCATGATCAGCATCGGCCGCCACAGTCGCCGCTTGCGCGGGCCATTGGGGGCCGGTGGTGGGGCAGAGACAGGGGTGACTTCAGCCATGGGGTTTCTCACTGTTGATTCAGTTGAGCCGCGCGGCATCGGCCGGCGCGGCTTTGCTCTTGGCCGGCATGATTTCCTGCCACGACGGCAGGCCGAAGCGATCCGGGCTGCCCTTGGTGTCCGGGTTTACATCCGCACGGTTCCACCAACCGCCACCCAGGGCCTGGAAGAGGGCGGTGGTGTCGCTGTAGCGGGCGGCCTGGGCCTTCACGCGTGACAGTGCAGTGTTTTGATAGGTCTGCTGGGCCGTGAGCAGGTTGATATAGGCCACCGCGCCGAGACGGAACTGGGCCTGGACCAGATCCAGGTTGGCCTGCGCGGAGCGCTCGGCCACGACCTGCTGGTTGAGCGCGTCGGCGTCGGCTTCCAGCGCCCGCAGTGCGTTGGCCACGTCCTGGAAGGCGGTCACCACCGTGCCGCGATAACGCGCCGCCGACTCGTCGTAAGCGGCCACGGCTGCGCGTTTACGGTGTTCGAGTGCGCCAGCGTCAAAGATCGGCTGGGTGATTGAACCCGCCAGGCTCCACACGCCGGAGCCCGATGAAAACAGTTTGGTGCCGCTTGCCACCGTGGAGCCCAGCGAGCCGTTAATGCTGAACTGCGGCAACTGGTTGGCGACAGCCACGCCGATATTGGCACTGGCCTGATGCAGTTGAGCCTCGGCGGAACGCACATCCGGGCGCTGGCCCACAAGGGCCGACGGCA
>NZ_VBVZ01000548.1 GCF_005863185.1 Pseudomonas edaphica | reverse complement strand
CCGCTACCGATAAGCGTGACTCTTTAACGAATTCATGACTTCCCACCAGGGGTTAAAAATGAAACAGCAGATTCTGATTATTGGCGCAGGTTTCGGTGGTATGTGGACGGCTTTGAGTGCCACGCGCCTTTTCGACATTCATGGTCACAACGACGTTGAAGTGACCGTGCTGGCCCCTCAGGCCGAGTTGCGCGTCCGTCCGCGTTTTTACGAGCCTGATGCGCACCGACTGGTCGCGCCGATTGGCGAGCTGTTCGATGCGGTAGGTGTCAAGTTCATCAAGGGAGCCGCAGAGACCATCGACGTTCAGCAAAAATGTGTCGGTTACATCGATACCTCTGGCACCAAGCAAGTGCGCAGCTACGACAAACTTGTTCTAGCCACTGGCAGCCGGCTCGCGATGCCCAACACTCAAGGTGTGGCGGAATACGCCTTCGATGTGGACCAGATCGAGCAAGCCGTACGTTTGGAGAACCACCTCAAGTCCCTGGCAGGCCTTCCAGAAAGCAAAGGCCGCAATACTGTAGTGATTGCTGGCGGCGGCTTCACCGGCATTGAAACGGCGACCGAAATGCCGGCTCGTCTGCGGGCCATACTAGGTGATCATGCGGACATAGAAGTGATCATCGTGGATCGTAGTGAAAAAGTCGGGGCGTCAATGGGGGCCGAAATCAGTAGGTCGATCGCCGAGGCCAGCGATGAGCTAGGGGTGAAATGGCGCTTGAAATCGTCTGTGGTAGCAGTCGATGAAAATGGGGTAACCCTTGACTATGGCCAGCGTATTGAAGCGAAGACCGTGGTCTGGACCACTGGTGTGCGGGCCAGCTCGCTGACCGAGCAGATCCCAGGTGAACGCGATTTCCTCGGTCGTCTGCATGTGGATTCCCACCTGAAAGTCATCGGCCAGCAAGACATCTTTGCCACCGGCGATGTTGCTTACGCCGCCACCGATGACCTTGGCAACCATGCACTGATGACTTGCCAGCACGCCATCGTCCTGGGCCGCCACGCTGGCAACAACGTTGCCGCGCAGATTTTAGGTGTGGATCCGACCTCGTACAGTCAGCCCAAGTACGTCACCTGCCTGGACTTGGGGGGCTGGGGTGCGGTCTACACCGAAGGATGGGATCGCCAGGTCAAGTTGACCCGGCAGGAAGGCAAATCGCTCAAGACGCAGATCAACACTGTGTGGATCTACCCTCCGGCCGCCAACCGTGATGCAGCGTGGGCGGCGGCGGATCCATTGATCCCCATTGCCTGAGATGCTAGCCCTGGGAGGCGTTATCTTGATAACGCTTCCTTCTGAAAAATCCTGCGGGTTTGCAATGCCCCGATTGAAGCTCAGTGACGAGCTTTGGCCGAAGCTGGAAAAAATTCTGCTTCAACAAGCGATTTATCACAAGCCACATCTGCGGATGACAGTTGAGGGAATGCTTTACCGAATGCGCGTGGGCTGTCCCTGGCGAGACCTGCCCCGCGCCTTCGGCTGCTGGAACTCGGTCTACAAACGCTTCAACGCCTGGTCGGCGGCCGGCAAGTGGCTCAGCGTTTTCAACGCTTTGCTCGAGGAGCCCGACTTTGAGTGGGCATTCATCGACGGCACCTATGTAAAGGCTCATCAGCACAGTGCCGGTGCGGCCAGTGGTCAGCCTGAAGCGATCGGTAAAAGTCGCGCCGGCCATACGAGCAAGATCCATCTGGCTGTTGATGCGCATGGCTTGCCTGTGGCTTTCGAGATTACCGGAGGTGACATCAACGACTGCACGGCAGCTCCCGAACTCATTGCACAGATGCCGTCTGCCGAGGTGATCGTGGCGGACAAGGGTTATGACAGTGAGCCCATCCGCGAACAGATCGAGACACAGGGCGCCCGACCGGTGATCCCCAGAAAGCGCAACTCGATCAGGGGCAATGCCGACTTGGACAGGGGGCTGTATCGCTACCGGCATCTGGTTGAAAACGCCTTTGCGCGGCTGAAACACTACCGTGCCGTGGCGTTTCGATACGACAAGCTGAAGCGGAATTATGAGAGCATGATAGCCATGGCCTGCGGGTTCCTATGGTTGCCCATGTGAAACGTCAACAGGCCCTAGGAAATTTCCTACATAAGTTGGCTCATCCCCCCATGTATTTTCGCGGTTCCTCCTTTGAGTTATCTCATGGCCGCTCGCATCGATGTGCTCCACTTCGCGAAGCGGCTTTTTTACGCCTCTAACCTGCCTGCAGGAGATCATAGAAAGCCTTGTCAGTTACACCGACGCAATAACCCCATCCCGGTATCGCCAAGAGTTGAATCAACAGCCGACGATGAGCAGGGGAATTCCCTATTCAACCTGGCCCATTTCTCTCTTAGCGTTACAGCGTTCGCCCCGCCAGCGTTTTCCAAGCAGCCTTACCGGGGGACTTGCTGCTGGTATGGGTGAACTCCATCCATGGTGAAGCACCGTCCCTCAACGCGCAGCAGCGAGATGCCGCTGGCTTGGAGTGATGCGACCCGCCCGAGGACAGGAGACCGCAATGAGCACGCCAATTCCTTGCTACCACTGCACCCTGCCCGTGCCTGCCGGCAGCCCCTATACCGCTGTCGTCCTGGGCACAACCCGCGCGTTCTGTTGCGCGAGTTGTCAGGCCGTGGCCCAAGCCATTGCTGCCAATAATCTGGAGGGTTACTACGGCCACCGCAGTGAAGCCTCGACCAACCCCGAAACGTTGCCAAAGCAGTTGCCGGATGAGCAAGTGCTATACGACCGGGTAGATGTACAGCAACACTTCGTCCAGCATGAGGGCGAGCTGGCCACAACCCTCCTGATGATCGAAGGCATCAACTGCGCCGCTTGCGGCTGGCTGATCGAAAAACACCTGCGCGCTCTGCCGGCGGTGGCTGAAGCACGACTGAACTTGTCCAACCATCGCTTGAATGTGCGTTGGGATGACCAGCAGCTACCCCTGAGCCAGGTGCTTAACGAGATCAGACAGATCGGCTACGCCGCGTACCCCTATCAGGCCGATCATGCGTCCGAACAACTGGCCAGCGAAAATCGCCTGGCCCTGCGTCAGCTGGGTGTTGCCGGGCTGCTATGGTTCCAGGCAATGATGGCAACCATGGCGACCTGGCCGGAATTCAATTTGGATTTGAGCCCCGAGTTGCACACCATCTTGCGCTGGGTAGCGTTGTTTCTCACCACACCCATCGTTTTCTACAGCTGCGCGCCATTCTTCAAAGGCGCCCTGCGTGACCTGCGCACCCGTCACCTGACCATGGACGTCTCGGTGTCCCTGGCGATAGGCATCGCCTATATCGCCGGGATCTGGACTGCGATTACCGGAGTCGGCGAGTTGTACTTCGATGCCGTGGGCATGTTCGCCTTGTTCTTGCTCGCCGGACGCTACCTGGAACGCCGAGCCCGCGAGCGTACGGCGGCCGCCACCGCGCGCCTGGTGAATTTGCTGCCGGCCTCGTGCCTGCGCCTGGACGCCGACGGCCAGAGCCAACGCATCCTGCTCAGCGAACTGCGCCTGGGCGACAAGGTACTGGTGCATCCCGGCGCCATCCTGCCCGCGGACGGCAAGATCCTCGAAGGCCAGTCGAGCATCGACGAATCCCTGCTCACCGGCGAATACCTGCCGCAACCGCGCAACCCGGGCGACGTGGTTACCGCCGGCACCCTCAACGTCGATGGCACGCTGACCTTGCAAGTCCTGGCCCTGGGCCAGGACACTCGCCTGTCCGCGATCGTCCACCTGCTGGAGCGAGCCCAGACAGAAAAACCACGCCTGGCCGAAATCGCCGATCGCGCCGCCCAATGGTTCCTGCTGTTCTCGCTGATCGCTGCGGTTGCCATTGGCTTGCTCTGGTGGCAACTGGACGCCTCACGGGCCTTCTGGATCGTCCTGGCAATGCTCGTCGCCACCTGCCCCTGCGCGCTGTCCCTGGCCACCCCGACCGCATTGACCGCCGCCACCGGCACCCTGCACAAACTCGGCCTGCTGCTGACTCGCGGCCATGTACTCGAAGGCTTGAATCAGATCGACACGGTGATTTTCGACAAGACCGGCACACTCACCGAGGGCCGCTTGACCTTGCGTGCGATTCACCCCTTGGGCGATCTCGACAG
>NZ_VBVZ01000547.1 GCF_005863185.1 Pseudomonas edaphica | reverse complement strand
GAATAACACCGTGTATGTCCTCGACGAACACGGTCGCGCCTGTGAACTGGGTGAGATCGGTGAAATGTGGGCCGGCGGCGTCGGGGTAACGGCCGGTTACCTGAACAATACCGAGCTGACCCAGGAGCGCTATCGCCCGGACCCTTTTATGGGCGGTGACGCAATGATGTTTCGCACGCGGGACCTGGGGCGCTGGACGGCAGACGGTCAACTGGAACACTTGGGGCGCGTCGATGATCAGGTGAAGGTGCGTGGCTTTCGTGTGGAACTGGACGCTGTGTCTACGGCCCTGGAGGCGGGCGATGGCTGCATGCGGGCGGTCACTTTGAAGCTGGACAGCCGTAACCTGGTGGCTTTCGTCTCGCCCGTCAGTGCCGACGTCGAGTCGTGCCGAGCCCGCTGCCAGGAGCGCCTGGCCTACTACTGCGTGCCGACATCCATCTACGCGGTGGAGGCTTTTCCGCTGACCGCCAGGGGCAAAATCGACAAGGCCTTGCTGCTGCAACAGGCATTCGCGGCCGAGGTGGCTCGCCATGCTTGATGCACTGACCCGTGCCGTTGTGCCACCCAAACCGGCGTTGTGGCGTCGCTGGACTGCACTGCCGGTGTTTTCCTACTACAACCGCCTGGTGGCACTGGTGTTGTTGGTTAATGCCGTGTTTGTACTGTTGGCGGTCGATTTTGCTGCCATTACGGTTGAAAGGCTTTCGGACATGGTGCTGATCAACCTGTCGCTGGCCATCCTGATTCGTCAGCATTACCTGATCAATGCACTGTTCTGGCTGGCAACCCGTGTGCCAGTCACCTGGCCGTTGCGTGTGCGGCGCAGCGCGGCCAAGGTTTACCACTTC
Source organism: Pseudomonas edaphica (assembly GCF_005863185.1). Taxonomy (GTDB): domain Bacteria; phylum Pseudomonadota; class Gammaproteobacteria; order Pseudomonadales; family Pseudomonadaceae; genus Aquipseudomonas; species Aquipseudomonas edaphica. Next base: position 3,269 of record NZ_VBVZ01000547.1, on the reverse strand, counting down.
GGCGGGCTGCACAGTGGCGCGGCCCTGGCGGCGACCGCGTGGTTTATAGCGATGGTCGGCGTTCAGGTTGCACGCTATCTGCGCCAGCCCGATAGCGTGTCGTCAGCCTGGTTGTGGCTCACGGGTGTGTTGCTCGGGCTGTTGCTGTTGATGGTGAGCATGGCGCAGCCGTGGATTCGCAGCCGATTCCATAATGGCTTCGAGCGGGTCCATCGGTTTGCCGGCTGGAGCGCGCTGCTACTGTTCTGGGCGTTGACTTTACTGGCGTCCAGCGAGTCTTCGACCAGCTTATTACACAGTGGATCATTCTGGATGCTGGTGCTGCTGACGTTGAGCATTGCCCTGCCATGGTTGCGTCTGCGCAAGGTCGCCGTTGAACACACACGGCCTTCCGGGCATGCGGTGATTACGCGCTTCAAGCACACCACGCCGTTCGCCGGTTCATCCACTGCGATCAGCCGCAACCCTCTGCTGGAGTGGCATTCGTTTGCCAATATTCCTGCACCAGAGGCGGCGGGGTTTCGCCTGATCATATCGCGTGCGGGCGATTGGACTGGGCGCTTCATCGAAGACCTGCCCAGCCACGTGTGGGTCAAAGGCATCACCACGGCGGGCGTGGCTAATGTGGAAACCCTGTTCAAGTCAGTGGTGTATATCGCCACCGGCAGTGGGATCGGCCCGGTCATGCCGCATTTGCTGGCCGCCCAAGTGCCGATCCAGTTGATCTGGTCTACCCGCAGCCCGCGCAAAACCTATGGCGATGAACTGGTGGACGAAATCCTGCGTGCTCAGCCCGGGGCATTGATCTGGGACACCGATGAGCGTGGTAAACCGGACTTGGTGCAATTGGCCTACGGCGCGGTGCAAACCTTCGGTGCAGAAGCGGTGATCTGTATCGCCAACCAGGCGTTGACCGAGCGCGTGGTGCATGAAATGGAAGCCCGTGGCATACCGGCTTATGGCGCGATCTGGGATTCCTGAAACGGCGGCATTGAGGCACAACATTAATCAGCAGAGGTTTTTATGAATGTATTAATAGAACGTCATGGTCGAGTGGTACTGGTCAGGCTTAATCGCCCCCAGGTCAAGAATGCGTTGAGTTCGGCGCTGATGACGGAGTTGATCAGCCGTCTGGAAGTGCTGGACCAGGACCCGCAGGTCGGCTGTTTCGTCATCACCGGCACGCCTGAATACTTCGCCGCTGGGGCCGACATTAAGGAGATGAGTACCAAGTCCTACCTGGACATGCTCGACGAGGATTACTTCGTCGGCTGGGAAGCCTTTACCCGCCGGCGCACGCCAACGATTGCCGCAGTGGCCGGCTATGCGTTCGGCGGCGGCTGTGAGCTGGCGATGATGTGCGACATGATTTTCGCCGCCGATACGGCGACCTTTGCCCAGCCGGAAATCAAACTGGGCGTTATTCCGGGCATGGGTGCGACCCAGCGCTTGACCGGGCTGGTCGGCAAGGCCAAGACCATGGACATGGTGTTGACCGGACGGCCGATGATGGCTCAAGAGGCGCTCCAGGCCGGGTTAGTGTCGCGTGTGTACCCGGCGGCAGACTTGATGGAGCAAACGCTGGCGGTGGCTGCACAGATTGCCGGGTTCTCGCGCACCGCCACACGGGCGGCGCGGGAGGCAGTTGAGCAAGCCTTGGAACTTGGGTTGCACGATGGCGTGCGCCTGGAGCGCCGACTGTTTCATGGGCTGTTCGCGACGCCGGATCAGCAGGAGGGCATGCAGGCGTTTATAAACAAGCGCCCGGCAGTCTTCAACGCGGTTTAGAAGAACGCTCGGTTTGGCAACGCATCTGCTCTGAAAAAACTACAGTGAAAAGGGAATAGACCTACGTGGGATTCGTCTCATAGTTCATTTTCCCTGTGGCCACGTGCCCTGGAGTTTTTCATGGTAGATCACTCATCGCCGCCACGTACGCCCCTCAGTACCGCCAGTTTGTTAGTCAGGCTGGCGTGTATTGGCAGTGTAGTGGCGGTTGTTGCCGGGGCATTCGCCTACGTCAACGGCACGCTTGACCCACAGCGCCTGCGTCCCAAAACCCTGGTCAATGCCCTGGAAACCAATAACGGTGTACACCCTGGGTTTCGGCGTAACCATGCCAAGGGCGTGTGTGTGGCCGGTTACTTCGAGAGCAGCCCCGAGGCGCGCGCTTACTCCAGTGCCCAGGTGTTCAGCGCGGCGAAAACCCCGGTGATCGGCCGATTCGCCTTGCCCAGCGGCAACCCCTACGCGCCGGACAGCAGTGTGCCGATCCGCAGTTTCGCGGTGCAGTTCAGCCAGGCCAACGGCCAGCAATGGCGTACGGGGATGAACAGCATGCCGGTGTTCCCGGTGGGCACGCCTGAGGCGTTTTACCAGATGCTCAAGGCCGGCGCACCCGAGCCGGCCACCGGCAAGCCGAACCCGGCCAGTATGCCGGCGTTTTTTGCCGCGCACCCCGAGACGGCGCCGTTCCTGGCGTGGGTCAAGACCGCCAAGCCCTCGGCCAGTTACGCGACCGAAACCTACAACGGCATCAATGCCTTTTACCTGGTAAACGCCGATGGCCAGCGCCAGGCGGTGCGTTGGGGCGTAGTGCCACAGAGCCAGGATGCGACGGGTGACACCGCGCCGCCTGGCGCTGACTTTCTCGAAAAGGATTTGGTGCAGCGTCTGGCTTCCGGGCCGCTGCGTTGGCAGTTGAACCTGACCCTGGCCAACCCCGGCGATCCGCTGGACGACGCCAGCAAAGCCTGGACCGGCGAGCACAAGGTGCTCAACGCCGGCACCCTGGTGCTGCAAAGCAGCCAACCGCAGGCTGACGGCGATTGCCGCGATATCAACTTTGACCCGCTGATTCTGCCCAGCGGTATCCAAGCCTCCAATGACCCGCTGCTGGCTGCACGCTCGGCGGCTTATGCCAGTTCCTACGTACGCCGCGCTGGCGAAGTCAGCCCGCTGCACAGTGCCCCTCAGGAGTCGAAACCATGAATGCCCAACCACGGTTTTTCGCGCCTCTGGCCCGCCTGCTGCATTGGCTGATGGCGTTGATGGTCATTGCCATGTTGTTTATCGGCGCGGGCATGGCGGCGTCGGTGTCGGAGCGTCACGAGTGGCTGATTCATCTGCACAAGCCACTGGGTATCGCGATTTTGGCGTTGGTGATCGTGCGGCTGGTGGTGCGCTTTTCCACCCGTCAGCCGCCGTTGCCGGCTGACCTGCCACTGTGGCAAGTGCTGGCCGCCAAAGCGTCCCATGTCGTGTTATAT
>NZ_VBVZ01000546.1 GCF_005863185.1 Pseudomonas edaphica | reverse complement strand
GGTCGGGGAACACAGTCATGGTCCGAGCATAGCCTTTTAGAGCCGTTAAGGGTGGCTGAGAACCATTGTCATCAAGGCCCTGCGGCGACAAAGGGTTTTGCCTGACGCGGCCTTTCGCCCATAATCGTTCTTTTTGCCAGACCCCAAATCCCGCAGGAGCCCCATGGAGCAATTTCGCAATATCGGCATTATCGGTCGCCTGGGCAGTACCCAGGTGCTGGACACCGTCCGCCGGCTGAAAAAATTCCTGCTGGAACGCCACCTGCATGTGATCCTCGAAGACACCATCGCCGAAATCCTGCCCGGCCACGGCCTGCAAACCTCGTCGCGCAAGATGCTCGGCGAAGTCTGTGACATGGTTATTGTGGTCGGCGGCGACGGCAGCCTGCTGGGTGCCGCCCGTGCACTGGCGCGGCACAACGTGCCGGTGCTGGGGATCAACCGTGGCAGTTTGGGGTTCCTCACGGATATCCGCCCGGATGACCTCGAAGTCGAAGTGGCCAAGGTGCTTGACGGCCATTACCTGGTGGAAAACCGCTTCCTGCTGCAAGCCGAAGTGCGCCGCCACGGCGAGGCCATCGGCCAGGGCGATGCGCTCAACGATGTGGTGCTGCACCCTGGCAAATCCACGCGCATGATCGAGTTCGAGCTGTATATCGACGGCCAGTTCGTGTGCAGCCAAAAGGCTGACGGCCTGATCGTCGCCACGCCGACCGGTTCTACCGCGTACGCACTGTCGGCCGGCGGTCCGATCATGCACCCCAAACTCGATGCCATTGTGATCGTGCCGATGTACCCCCATATGTTGTCCAGTCGGCCAATTGTGGTTGATGGCAACAGTGAGCTGAAAATCGTGGTGTCCAAAGACATGCAGATCTACCCGCAAGTCTCCTGCGACGGGCAGAACCATTTCACCTGCGCCCCCGGTGACACCATCACCGTGAGCAAAAAGGCACAGAAGTTGCGGTTGATCCACCCGCTGGACCACAACTACTACGAAGTGTGCCGCACCAAGCTGGGCTGGGGCAGCCGCTTGGGGGGTGGAGGCGACTGATGCTCGATCCCGCGCGTAGCTACGACCTGATTGGTGACGTGCACGGTTGCGCTCATACCCTTGAGCACTTGCTCGACCGGCTGGGCTACCATAAACAGGCTGGAACCTGGCGCCATCCGACGCGTATGGCGGTGTTCCTCGGCGATATCATCGACCGTGGGCCACGCATCCGCGAGGCGCTGCATATCGTCCACGATATGACCGAGGCCGGCCAGGCGCTGTGCATCATGGGCAACCACGAGTTCAATGCGCTGGGCTGGAGCACGCCGGCGCCGCCGGGCAGTGGCAAGCAGTTCGTGCGCGAGCACAACCCACGCCATGCGCGGTTGATCCACGAAACCCTGACCCAGTTCGAGCACCACCCGGCCGACTGGCACGACTTCCTCGGCTGGTTCTACGACATGCCGCTGTTTGTCGACGCCGGGCGGTTTCGCGTGGTGCATGCGTGCTGGGACGAAGGCTTTATCCAGCCGCTGCGCGCCACCTTCCCGGATGGCTGCATCGACCAGCACTTTTTGCAGGCCGCCGCCGTGCCGGGCAGCTTTGCCTGCAACGCCTTCGACCGCCTGCTGCGCGGCACCGACATGCGCCTGCCGGACGGCCTGACGCTGACCGGTGGCGATGGCCTGACGCGCTCATTTTTCCGCACCAAATTCTGGGAAGACGACCCCAAAACCTACGGCGACATCGTGTTCCAGCCCGATGCACTGCCGGAACCGGTGGCGCGAACGCCGCTTTCGTCTACGGAAAAAAATTCCCTGCTGCGTTATGGCGTCGACGAACCGTTGTTGTTCGTCGGCCATTACTGGCGCAGCGGCAAGCCGGCGCCGATCCGCGACAACCTGGCCTGCCTGGACTACAGCGCGGTGCTTTACGGCAAGCTGGTGGCGTACCGACTGGACCAGGAAACCCGCCTGGATCCGCGTAAATTTGTATGGGTCGACGTTGAGCGGCCTGAGGTCATTGTATGAGTACGGTAGCTGTATTGCGCTTGCCGCTGAGTGTCGACTTGAGTGGTTTCGTCAAACTGCTGCAACGCATGCAAGTGCCCCATCGCGTCAGTGAAGAAGCAGGCGAGCAAGTGTTGTGGGTGCCCGAGAATATCAGCGCTGACGTGCAAGTGTTGTATCAACGCTTTCCCGCCGGTGACCCGGACCAGCAACTGGATATTCCCCAGCAGGCGCCCGTCACGCGGCCAAGCTTTGTTCAGCAAGTGCGTTTCAGTCCGGTGACGGCGCTGGTGCTGCTGGCGAGCATGATCGTTGGCGCGGTGACCTTGTTGGGTGAAAACCTGCAGACCATGAGCTGGCTGACCTTCCTGCCGTTTCGCGTGATGGGTGAGTACATCCAGTTCACCCCGTTTGCCGAGACTATGGCGTCAGGGCAGTGGTGGCGGCTGGTCACGCCGATGCTGATCCACTTCGGCATCCTGCACCTGGCCATGAATGGCATGTGGTATTGGGAGCTGGGCCGTCGTATCGAGTTGCGCCAGGGCAGTATCAACCTGCTGGGCCTGACCCTGTTGTTCAGCCTGGTGTCCAATTACGCGCAATACGCCTATGGCGGCCCGAGCCTGTTTGGCGGTTTGTCTGGCGTGTTGTATGGCCTGCTCGGGCATTGCTGGATCTTCCAATTGTTGTCGCCTAACCCGGCTTATCGTCTGCCGCGTGGCGTGCTGGCGATGATGCTGATTTGGCTGGTGCTCTGCATGTCGGGGCTGATCTCGATGATCGGTTTCGGCGAAATCGCCAACGCGGCTCACCTGAGCGGCTTGGTCATCGGTTGCCTGACGGGTTTGCTGGGCGGGTTGTACAACCGCCGCAAAGCCTCTATTTGATAAGGAAGAGCCTTATGTCCTCTTTTGCTGAAATGATCGAAAACATCACCCCGGACATCTACGAGAGCCTCAAGCTGGCCGTGGAAATCGGCAAGTGGTCCGATGGCCGCAAGCTCACTGCGGAGCAGCGCGAGCTGTCGCTGCAAGCGGTGATCGCCTGGGAAATCCAGAACCTGCCCGAAGAGCAGCGTACCGGCTACATGGGCCCGCAGGAATGCGCGTCCAAGTCGGCGCCGGTGCCGAACATTCTGTTCAAGTCGGATGCGATCCATTGATTGAAATTGGTCGCGGTGCAGTCAGCAAAATGTCGGCGCAACTCGGTGAGCCGACCGTTCAATACGCGTTTCGCCTGGGCGACACCGAGGTGCCGGTCAACCCGTTGATCGGTAGCCACGTGCGCCTGGAGTATCTCGGTGCCATCCATTGCAGCCATTGCGGCCGCAAGACCAAGACCAGTTTCAGCCAGGGTTACTGCTACCCGTGCATGACCAAACTGGCCCAGTGTGACCTGTGCATCATGAGCCCCGAGCGTTGCCATTACGACGCCGGCACCTGCCGTGATCCGGGCTGGGGCGAACAATTCTGCATGACCGACCACGTGGTGTACCTGGCCAACTCGTCGGGCATCAAGGTCGGCATCACCCGTGCCACCCAGTTGCCGACCCGCTGGCTCGACCAGGGCGCCAGCCAGGCGCTGCCGATCATGCGCGTGGCGACCCGTCAGCAATCCGGTTTCGTTGAAGACCTGTTTCGCAGCCAAGTGGCCGATAAAACCAACTGGCGTGCTTTACTCAAGGGCGATGCGCAATCGGTGGATCTCAAGCAGGTACGCGATGAGCTGTTCGCCACCTGCGCCGACGGCCTGCTGGGGTTGCAGGAACGCTTTGGCTTGCAGGCCATCCAACCGGTAACCGACATCGAGCCGATCGAAATTCGTTACCCGGTCGAGCAATACCCGGCCAAGATCGTCAGCTTCAACCTGGACAAGAACCCGATTGCCGAAGGCACGTTGCTGGGGATCAAGGGCCAGTACCTGATCTTCGACACCGGCGTTATCAACATTCGTAAGTACACGGCCTACCAGCTCGCCGTGCATCAGTAAAAAGGATGCTATCCATGCGCACCGAACAACCGAAGATGATTTACCTGAAGGACTATCAGGCGCCGGATTACCTGATCGAAGAAACGCACCTGACCTTCGAGTTGTTCGAGGACCATAGCCTGGTCCATGCGCAGCTGGTGATGCGCCGCAACCCCGAGCG
>NZ_VBVZ01000545.1 GCF_005863185.1 Pseudomonas edaphica | reverse complement strand
CGGCACTGATGGCGGTGAGTGCCAGGGCAAACAGGATCGACACCCGTGCGCCGAAGATGACCCGCGCCAGCACATCGCGGGATTGATCATCGGTGCCCAGCCAGTTCACCGCCGAGGGCGGGCTGGGGGCAGGGCGGGTCAGTTCGTAGTTGGGCGTGTCGTCACTGAACGGGATCGGCGGGAACAGCATCCAGCCGCCGTCCTGCTTGATCAGCTTTTGCACGTAGTCACTGCGGTAGTCGGCCTGGAAGGGCAACTGGCCGCCGAACTGTTGCTCGGTGTAGCGCTTGAACACCGGGAAATACAGCTCGTTCTTGAAGCTCAGCACCAAGGGTTTGTCATTGGCGATCAACTCGCCGCCCAGGGTCAGGATAAACAGGCCGATAAACAGCCACAGCGACCACCAGCCACGGCGGTTCTTCTTGAAGCGCTCGAAACGCCGACGGGCCACCGGAGACAGATTAAGCATCAGGCGTTCCTCGCGGCGAAGTCGATACGCGGGTCCACCAGGGTGTAGCAGAGGTCACCGATGAGTTTTATCAAGAGCCCGAACAGGGTGAAGATAAACAACGAGCCAAAGACCACCGGGTAGTCGCGGGATACGGCGGCTTCGTAGCTCATGCGGCCCAGGCCATCGAGGGAAAAGATCACTTCGATCAACAGGGAACCGGCAAAAAACACGCTGATAAATGCCTGGGGAATCCCCGAGATCACCAGCAGCATGGCATTGCGAAACACATGGCCGTAGAGCACCCGGCGTTCACTCAAGCCCTTGGCACGGGCGGTGACCACGTATTGGCGCGTGATTTCATTCAGGAATGAGTTTTTGGTGAGGATGGTCAGCGTCGCGAACCCGCCGATCACCAACGAGGTGACGGGCAACACCAGGTGCCAGAAGTAGTCGGCAATTTTGCCGATTGTGCTGAGTTCGTCGAAGTTCTCCGAGACCAGCCCGCGCACCGGGAACCAGTTCAGCGAGGTGCCACCGGCGAACAGCACGATCAGGAACATCGCAAACAGGAAGGCCGGCATCGCATAACCGATGACAATCGCGGTGCTGCTCCACACGTCAAAGCTGCTGCCGTGGCGCACGGCCTTGCGAATCCCCAAGGGGATCGACACCAGGTAGGTGATCAAGGTGGCCCATAAACCGAGGGAAATGGTCACCGGCATTTTTTCCAGGATCAGGTCGATCACGCTTTTGCCGCGAAAGAAGCTGTTACCGAAATCCAGTTGGGCGTAGTTCTTGAGCATCAGCCACAGGCGTTCCGGCGCGGGCTTGTCGAAGCCGTATTGCTTTTCGATGTCCTTGATCAATTTGGGGTCCAGGCCACGGCTGGCGCGCGAGCCGTTGACGGCTTCGCCGCCACCACCGCCAATGCCGCCGCCACCGATGCCTTGCAGGTGCGCAATGGCCTGTTCAACCGGGCCGCCGGGCGCGGCCTGCACGATCACGAAATTGACCAGCAGGATGATCACCAGCGTGGGGATAATCAGCAGCAGGCGCCGCACGATATAGGCAAACATCAGCGCGTTCCTCCGCGTTTTTTCAGCTCGGCGTTCATTTGCTCATTCGTCAGTGGTGTGGGGCTGATTTCCCACCAGGTTTCCAGCGCTTCGTCGTTCTTGGCCTCGATGGCCGGGCGGCCGAAGCGATTCCACCACGCGGCCGAGGTGCCGGGCGGGTAGTAGTTGGGGATCCACAGGTAATTCCATTGCAGCACGCGGTCCAGGGCATGGGCATAGGTGAGCATCTGCGCCTGGGTGTTGGCTTTGACCAGCCCGCTGATCAGGGTATCGACGGCGGGGTCTTTGAGCACCATGTAGTTGTTCGCACCAGGGTCGTAGGCGGCCTGCGAGCCGAAGTAGTTGTACAGCTCCATGCCTGGCGACGTGGTGACCGGGAAGCCGATGACGATCATGTCGTAGTCGCGGGCCATGATGCGATTGACGTACTGGGACGAGTCTATGCGGCGGATATTCAGGGTGATGCCGATCTGCGCCAAGTTGCGCTTGTACGGCAGCAACAGGCGCTCAAGGCCGGCCTGGGCATTGAGGAAGGTGAACTCCAGTGGCTCGCCGTCGGCGTTGACCAGCTTGTCGCCCTTGGGTGTCCAGCCGGCGGCTTCCAGCAGTGCCAGGGCTTGCAGCTGTTTGTCACGGATCATGCCGCTGCCGTCGGTGACCGGCGCCTTGAACACTTGGGTAAATACTTCGTCGGGCACCTGGCCGCGCAGTGGCTCAAGAATCGCCAGTTCCTCTTGGGTCGGCGGTTGGCTTGCAGCCAGCGGGCTGTTGGAGAAGAAGCTCTGCTGGCGGATGTACATATTGCGCATCATCTGCCGGTTGGCCCATTCGAAGTCCCACAGCATCGCCAGGGCCTGGCGCACGCGGCGGTCCTTGAACATCGGTTTTTGCACGTTGAACACATAGCCCTGGGCCGGTTGCGGCATCTCTTTGGCCAAGTGCGCACGTTGCAGGCGGCCATCGTCGAGGGCCGGGCCGTTGTAGCCGATGGAGTAGCCCGTAGCGGAGAACTCGCGGTTGAAGTCATAGGCGCCGCCACGCAGCACCTGGCGGGCCACCTCGGTGTCGCCGAAGTACTCCAGGCTCAGGTGGTCGAAGTTGTACAGGCCCCGGCTGACGGGCAAGTCCTTGCCCCACCAGTCGGGGTCGCGGGTGAAGGTGATGGTGCTGCCGGAGTCGATCTTGCTGATTTTGTACGGGCCGCTGCCCAGCGGCGCTTCGTAGCCGCCACCGTTGGCGAAGTCGCGGGTTTTCCACCAATGTTCGGGGAATACCGGCAGGGTGGCGATATCCAGGGGCAGGGTGCGGTTTTCATTGCTGGAAAAGTCGAAGCGCACCTGGCGCTCGCCTTCGACTTCGACGTGTTTGACGTCGGCGAACAGGGTGCGAAAGCGCAGGCTGCCTTGGGTCATCAGCAGGTCGAAGCTGTAGCGTACATCTTCGGCGGTGATTGGCGTGCCATCGGCAAAGCGTGCCTTGGGGTTGAGGTAGAAGCGCAGCGAGAGGCCGTCGTCGGCGCGTTCCATTTTTTCGGCGACCAGGCCGTAAACGGTGTAGGGCTCATCCAGGGAGCGCTGGGCCAGCGGGGCGTAGAGCCAGCCGTCGACCTGGGAGACGCCGATGCCTTTGTCTATGTACGGCAATACATGGTCGAAGCGCCCGATTTCGATGGCTGAGCGTCGCAGGCTGCCGCCTTTGGGCGCGTTGGGGTTGGCGTAGTCGAAATGGGTGAAGCCGGTGGGGTACTTGGCCGGTTCGCCGTAGACCGTGAGGTAGGTTTGCGGGGCCGCGATCACGGCGGTGCTGGCCAGTAGCAGGGCCAGGGTGTAGCTGAAGAGTTTTGTGGAAAAAACCAATCGCATTATCAGCCTTGAGCGCCGGGTGAACAGTAATAGGGATTTGTACGTTAACGGCTTATGGGTTGCCAGTCACTTGATGCACAACGGCCCACCAAAAGGCGGGCCGTTGTTTATAGCATCAGTGCAGGAAGGATCAGTCCTGGCGGCTGGTGACTTCCAGCAGGTGGTAGCCGAACTGGGTTTTTACCGGGCCTTGCACGGTGTTGACGGGGGCGCTGAAGACGACGGTGTCGAATTCTTTGACCATCTGGCCTGGGCCGAACGAACCCAGGTTGCCACCGTCGCGGCTGGATGGGCAGCTGGAGTTGGCTTTGGCGATTTCTGCGAAATCGGCGCCGCCTTCGATCTGGGCCTTGAGTTCGTTGCACTTGTCTTCGGTGGAAACGAGGATGTGGCGGGCGGTGGCTTTGGCCATGGGGGTAACTCCTTGAAGTAAAAAGGGTGAGCCTACCGGATTCAGGTGGTTTTTTGTTGGCAAAGTTCCATCTTGTGGTGGGTTGGGTTGATTGAGTACATATCCGTTGCTGCGGTAACGGCGGCCTATGGTTCCGCTCTTACAGCGGGTCACTTTTGGCAAACGCCCCAAAAGTAACCAAAAGGTCTTCGCCCCACCACTCGGCACCTCGCTAATGCTCGGTGTGCCCTCACTCCGGCTTGAATCCGTGGGCCGCCGCGATGGGCCATCCTTGGCCCAGCGCGGCTAACCCGGCGTCCTGCCGGGTTACCCACGGATTCAAGCCTGCGTTCGGCCATCGTGGTTAACGGGGCGCCTCAGATCAAAA
>NZ_VBVZ01000544.1 GCF_005863185.1 Pseudomonas edaphica | reverse complement strand
CCGCGCGCTCAGTCTCACGCCCATCGGCAATCAAGCGATTGATGGTCGGTACGGTGAACTTGGGAAACTTCGACGAGCCATCGGAACATACACGCTCCAACTGGTCGGCAATCGCCTGGTTGGAAAAACGATCCACCAGCGTCTGCTTGTACTGGGTCAAATCGATGCCCGGCACCGGCGCCAGGTTTGGCGTGACGTCCAGGTCCATGTAGGCACGCATATAGGCCACAAACACCGGGTCATTCATGGTGTCGTGCACAAACCGATAACCCTTGAGAAAACCCAGGTAGGTAAGGGCCAGGTGGCTGCCATTGAGCAGGCCGATCTTCATCTCTTCGTAAGGCGTGACGTCATCGGTGAACTGCACACCGACGGTTTCCCACGCCGGGCGGCCGTTAACGAATTTGTCTTCCAGCACCCATTGCACGAACGGCTCGCACACCACTGGCCAGGCGTCGTCGATGCCGTGCTCATCGTGCAGTTGCAGGCGGTGGGCGGTGCTGGTCATCGGCGTGATGCGGTCGACCATGGCATTCGGGAAGCTCACGTTGGCCTTGATCCAGTCATGCAGCTCGGCGTTGTGCAGGGCGGCAAATGCCAGCAGGGCCTTGCGTGTGACGGCGCCGTTGTGCGGCAGGTTATCGCAGGACATCACGGTAAACGCCGGGGTCCCGGCGGTGCGGCGTTGGGTCAGTGCGGCGCAGATAAACCCGAACACGGTTTTCGGTGCATTAGGGTGCGCCAGGTCGTGCTGGATCTGCGGCAGGTGCGCCATGAACTCGCCGTTACTGTCATCGATGCAGTAGCCGCCTTCGGTGATGGTCAGCGAGACAATCCGAATCTCAGGGCTGGCCAGCTTGTCGATCAGCGCCTGGGCGCCGTCTTCGGCCAGCAGCATGTCGCTGATGGCGCCGATCACGCGCACTTCGGTGTCGTCGGTGTCGCCCAGTTCATACAGGGTGAACAGGTAATCCTGGCCGGCCAGGTCGTCGCGGGCCTTGCGGTCCTCGCTGCGCAGGCCGACGCCGCAGATGCTCCAGTCCAGGCCAACGCCGGTATTCATCAGCGCATCGGTGTAATACGCCTGATGCGCACGGTGGAAACCGCCGACGCCGATATGCGCGATGCCCTGGGAGGTGCTCGCAATGGCGTAGGCCGGAATTTTTACTTGCGGCGCCAATTGGGTGAGGTTCTGTTTATTCAGTTTCATCACAAGTCTCGCGAAATCAGGCGGCAGCGCGCAGTGGACGAGCCACGGCCACGCCATCGGTGTCGAACAGATGGCAGTGCGCCGGGTCCAGGTGCAGGTGCAGGGTTTCGCCGTATTGGCTGGCCATGTCGCCACGAATCCGCATGGTCAGCGGCTCGCCGTTGGCGGTGATGACGTGGCAGAAGGTGTCGCTGCCCAGGCGCTCGCCGACGTCGGCGGTGACGGTCAGGGTGGTTTGCCCAGGCGCGGCAATTTCCAGGTGCTCCGGGCGAATCCCCAGGGTCACCGCGCTGCCCACGCTCAAGCTGGCACCGCTCAATGGCAGGCTGATCAGGGTGCCGGCGTCCAATTGCACGTCGCAGCCCTGGCTTTCAATACGGGTGACTTTGCCCTTGAGGAAGCCCATTTTCGGCGTGCCCAGAAAGCCCGCCACAAACAGGTTGGCCGGCTGGTGGTACAGCTCCAGCGGCGAGCCGACCTGCTCGATACGGCCGCTGTTGAGTACCACCACCTTGTCGGCCAGGGTCATGGCCTCGACCTGGTCGTGGGTCACGTAAATCATGGTGGCTTGCAGCTCTTTATGCAGGCGCGCCAGTTCCAGGCGCATCTGCACGCGCAGGGCGGCGTCGAGGTTGGACAGCGGTTCGTCGAACAGGAAAATCTTTGGGTTACGCACGATCGCACGGCCGATTGCCACGCGCTGACGCTGGCCGCCGGAAAGCTGCTTGGGCTTGCGCTCCAGCAACGGGCCGAGTTCGAGGATGCGCGCCGCTTCGCTGACTTTGCTCTCCACCAGCTTCTTGTCGACGCCGGCCAGGTCCAGGGCAAACGACATGTTCTTGCGCACGCTCATGTGCGGGTACAGCGCGTAGGTCTGGAACACCATGGCCAAGTCACGCTTGGCGGGGGTGACTTCGGTGATATCGCGGCCATCGAGTTCGATGGTGCCTTCGGTGACTTCCTCAAGGCCCGCGATCAAACGCAGCAGGGTGGATTTACCGCAGCCCGACGGGCCGACGAACACCACAAATTCCTTGTCGTTCACTTCCAGGTCAATGCCCTTGATGATCGAGAAACCTTCGAAGCCTTTTTGCAAATTCTTGATTTTCAGGTTGGCCATGATGGGCCTCCGCTTGGAATTATTATTTAACTGCGCCGAAGGACAAGCCACGCACCAGCTGTTTTTGGCTGATCCAGCCAAAGATCAGGATCGGCGCACAGGCGAGGGTCGAAACGGCGGACAATTTGGCCCAGAACAAACCTTCGGGGCTGGAGTAAGAGGCGATCAGCGCTGTCAACGGCGCGGCATTCGAGGAGGTCAGGTTCAGCGACCAGAACGCCTCGTTCCAGCACAGGATCAGCGACAGCAGCACGGTAGAGGCCAGGCCGCCCTTGGCGATCGGCAGCAGCACGCGGACCATTTCCTGCCACAGGGTGGCGCCGTCCAGGCGCGCGGCTTCGAGGATGTCCTTGGGGATGTCCTTGAAGTAGGTGTACACCATCCACACCACAATCGGCAGGTTGATCAGGGTGTAGATGATGATCAGCGCAATGCGCGTATCCAGCAGGCCAAGGCTCTTGGCCAGCAGGTAGATCGGCATCAAAACGCCCACTGGCGGCAGCATTTTGGTGGACAGCATCCACAGCAAGGTGCCCTTGGTGCGTTTGGTTTCATAGAACGCCATGGAGTAGGCGGCCGGCACCGAGATCAGCAGGCACAGGGCGGTGGCGCTGAACGAGATCACCACCGAGTTCCAGGCGTAGGCGAAGTAGTTGCTGCGCTCGTTGATGTGCAGGTAGTTCTCCAGCGTCGGCGTGAAGATGAACTGCGGCGGCGTGGCGAACGCGTCGATTTCGGTCTTGAAGCTGGTCAGCACCATCCAGAAGATCGGGAAGAAAATCAGGATTGCGATGGCCCAGGCCAACGTGCCGAGCAGCAGGCTTTGCAGGCGGCGGGATTGTTGAAGCGTCATGGCGCGGCCCTCAAGGCTTGTCAGTCAGGTTTTTGCCGATCATCCGCACCAGGATGATCGCCGCGATATTGGCGATGACCACGGCAATCAAGCCGCCGGCCGAGGCCATGCCCACGTCGAACTGCACCAGCGCCTGGTTGTAGATCAGGTAGGCGAGGTTGGTCGAGGCGTAGCCGGGGCCACCGTTGGTGGTGGTGAAGATTTCGGCGAAGACCGAGAGCAAAAAGATCGTTTCGATCATCACCACCACGGCAATCGGGCGGGCCAGGTGGGGCAGGGTCAGGTGCCAGAAGATCGCGATGGCGCCGGCACCGTCCAGGCGCGCGGCTTCTTTTTGTTCCTGGTCGAGGGACTGCATGGCGGTCATCAGCAGCAGGATGGCGAAGGGCAGCCACTGCCACGACACAATGATGATGATCGACAGCAATGGGTAGTGCGCCAGCCAGTCCACGGGTTCGGCGCCGAACAGCTTCCACACGGCGGCGAGAATCCCCGACACCGGGTGGAAAATCAGGTTCTTCCAGATCAGCGCACCGACGGTGGGCATGATGAAGAACGGCGAAATCAGCATCACCCGCACGATGCCGCGGCCCAGGAACTCACTGGCCTCCAGCAACGCGCTGATCAACACGCCGAACACCACGCTGATCAGCAACACGCTGCCCACCAGTAACAGGGTGTTGGTGGCGCCAGGCAGGAAGCCCGAGTCGGTGATGAAGTAGGTGAAGTTTTCCAACCCCACGAATTGGTTTTCGCCAGGGTAGAGCAGGTTGTAGCGGATCAGCGAAAAGTACAGGGTCATGCCCAGTGGCACGATCATCCACAGCAGCAGCATGGCCACCGAGGGGCTGACAAGGAACCAGCCGGGGTTGGCCAGGCGGTTTTTGGGTGTTGTATTCATTAGGATCAAGACCAGTCGGGGGCATGCAAAACTAGAATCGGAGCGCGCTCAATGTGGGAGCTGGCTTGCCTGCGATGCGGGCGACTC
>NZ_VBVZ01000543.1 GCF_005863185.1 Pseudomonas edaphica | reverse complement strand
CATGCTGATTGTCGGCACCGTAGCCGGCGGTGAAGCGAATTTGCGTCAGGCCATATTCGAAGCCGGCCGCCTCGGCCAACTGCGCGAGCTTGCGGTTGTAGTCGATGCCCCAGTGCGTGCGCTGTTCGATCTTGCTGACCACCAGCCCACCGCTGACGTTGGGCACCCAATAGGCAAATTTCACGGCTTGCTGACTCATCTGGCAGTACCTCGCTGGAAAGGATGTAACCAGGCTTGAGCAGCAAGCGTGCCAGACATCATCAAAGCACCACCCCATGGGCGTTGCGGCGTATATCGCTGTGGTTTTTGCCAAGCCGGCGAATGTCGCGGATGGCCTTGTTTTGTCGATTTACTGTTGCTGGGGCAACAGCAGTTTGGATCCATCCCCAGTAAATACGGGCTGCGCCGCCCGGCACGGACTGTGCAATTAGCTCACCATTGATCACTGCCCAGGAGCCGTATCCCATGACCGAGCAACATGTCATCAACCCGCTGTCCATCGGCGTCGATTACCCCACACTTGCCGCGCGCTTTCGGCCGATCTTCCAGCGCATCGCCGAAGGTGCCGTGGCACGTGAACAAGCGCGCGCCCTGCCCTATGAGCCGATTGAGTGGCTCAAACACGCAGGGTTCGGCGCGGTGCGGGTGCCGGTGGAATACGGCGGTGGCGGCGCGTCCCTGCCGCAATTGTTTGAGCTGCTGATCGAACTGGCGGCGGCCGACTCCAATGTGCCCCAGGCACTGCGCGGGCACTTCGCCTTTGCCGAAGACCGCCTGAACGCGCCACCCAGCGCGGGGCGCGACCTGTGGTTCAAGCGGTTTGTCGACGGCGATATCGTCGGTTGCGCGTGGACCGAAATCGGCACTGTGGCCATCGGCGATGTGGTCACTCAGGTCAGCCCGGATGGCGATCACTGGAAGCTCAACGGCGAAAAGTTCTACAGCACCGGGAGCATTTTCTCCGACTGGATCGACGTGTACGCCCAGCGCAGCGACACCGGCGCCGACGTGATCGCCGCCACCCGCACGCACCAGCCCGGCGTGGTGCAACGTGATGACTGGGACGGGTTCGGCCAACGCACCACGGGCAGCGGCACCACACGGTTTACCGATGCGGTGGTTGAGGCCGACAACGTGATCGACTTCGCCACCCGCTTCAAATACCAGACCGCGTTTTACCAGTTGGTGCTGCTGGCGAGCCTGGCCGGTATTGGCCGTGCGGCGCTCAACGACGTGGCGCAGCAGGTGCGCAGCCGCAAACGCATCTACAGCCATGGCAATGCCGCACATGTCAGCCAGGACCCGCAGGTTCAGCAAGTGGTGGGCGAAGTGGCCGCGCTGGTGTATGCCGCCGAGGCCAGTGCGTTGAAAGCTGCGGTGCCGGCGCAACGGGCTTACCTGGCAAGATTTGCCGGGGATGAGGTGGCTGAGCGTGAGGCAAACGTGGCTGCCGAGATTGAATCGGCGACAGCGCAGGTGGTGGTGTCGGAGTTGATTCAGCGGGCTACCAGTGAGCTGTTCAATGCGCTGGGGGCGTCGGATGTGCGCCAGGGTAAAGCGCTGGATCGCCATTGGCGCAATGCGCGGACCGTGTCGTCGCATAACCCGGTGATCTACAAGGCGCGGATCGTGGGGGATTGGGTGATCAATGGAACCGAGCCGCCGTTTGTGTGGCAGATCGGGAATGGGCCTGGCAAAGCGTAATTGATCGTTCCCACGCTCTGCGTGGGCATGCATCCTGTGACGCTCCGCGTCACGGCTTCAAGAGCGGGACGCAGAGCGTCGGCATTCCCACGCAGAGCGTGGGAACGATCCTGTGTACCACTCAGAACGCGAGCTTATACCCGATGCTCATCAACATAATCGCCAGACACGGTCGCAACACGCCGTCCGGGACTTTGCCGGTCATGTGGCTGCCCAGGTAAATCCCCGGCAACGACCCCATCAGCAAAAAGCCCAGCAAGTGCCAGTCCATATTGCCCATGCTGGCATGCCCCAGGCCCGCCACCAGGGTCAGCGGCACGGCGTGGGCAATCTCGGTGCCGACCAGACGCCGCGTGGCCAGGAACGGATACAAGATAAACAACGCCACAGTCCCGAGGGCACCCGCGCCGATAGAGGTCAACGCAACCATGGTGCCCAGGATCGCGCCGGTGACGACTGTGAGTGCGTTGAGGTTGCGCGGGCTCATGTGGTAATCATCGCCCGCATGCCGCTGGGCGAACGCCAACAGGCTTTTCTTGAACAGGATCGCCAGCGCCGTCAGCAGCAGCACAAAGCCCAGCGCCTGCTTGATCACCGCATTCATCGCGCTGGGATCAGTGTGCAGGCTGGCCAGGAACCACAGCGTCAAAAGCACCGCCGGCACGCTGCCCAAGGTCAGCCAGCCAGTGATGGTCCAGTCGATATTGCGGTTTTTGCTGTGTACCAGCACCCCACCGGATTTGGTGATGGCGGCGTATAACAAGTCAGTGCCCACGGCGGTGGCCGGGTTGATGCCGAACCACAACAGGATCGGCGTCATCAGGGACCCGCCGCCGACACCGGTCATGCCGACGATAAAACCAACGATCAGGCCAGCGACTACAAAACCAAAATTGCCCACATCCATTACAACTACCCGCGGCCTTATAAAATTCTGGCCGCAGGATAGCGATTTTTCTTATAACGACTTATATCAATATGATCTGACTTTATGCTTTTTCTGTCAGACGATGGCAGACATAGGCCTGGGTCTGATACGGAAACGCCACAGTGTCACGCCCGCGCAGCGCCGGGTGAGTGTTGATCAGCCCGCGTAATTGCTCGGTCACCGTGGCCTTTTGCGCGGCCGGTAGCGCCGCGATGAAGCTTACCGACAGGAAGCGATCCATGATCACTTCCCGAGGGCTGCCCACATGCTGATAGGCAAAACAGCTCATTTGCGGCGCGGAAAAATACCCACCGGTGAAGGCTTCGCGCCAATGCCCTGTATGAAAACGCGGCGTGTCGCCTTCATAGGGCGTAATGATTTCGGTGATGGCCGCAACCCAGTCCACCGACTCATCGCGCACATTCCACACCAGCCCCAGGCGCCCGTCAGGCTTGAGCACGCGGTGGATCTCTGCCAGTGCGGCCTCGGTTGCGAACCAGTGGAAGGCTTGCGCGCACACCAGCGCATCGGCGCTGGCCTCCGGCAAAGGGATAGCGTCAGCGGTGCCGCTGAGCAGGCGTACATCCGGCAACAGTTTGCTCAGTTGCGCGCCCATGGCCTCGACCGGCTCGACGGCAATCAGGCTGGGCGCCAGGGTGCTGAGCAAACGGGTGAACTTGCCGGTGCCGGCCCCCAGGTCGATCACGGTCGACTGTGCGTTGATACGCAGTGTATCGGTCAGCCAGCCGGTGAGTTGGCGTGGGTAGTCCGGTCGACCTTGGGCGTAGGTGGCGGCCTGGGTCGAGAAACCTTGTTGAGCAGACGTGTGAACACCAGTCATTGCGAGGTTCTCCTCGGGGTCGGGCGCACAGTGTGCGCCCTCTAAGGTTTATTTTCTAACCCGTGCATCCAATCGTGCGCCTCGCGTGTAGTCCTTGCAGTCACCCCGCTGTTTTACTCAAATGGAGCACTACCCATGAACGCTAAAACACTGTTCTGCCTTGCGGCTGCACTCACCGTCGCGCCTGCGGCTTTCGCCCAGACCGGCTTGCCGGACAGCATCAAGGTGCCGGACGGGCACAAGATTGCGATGGAAACCACCGGGGTCGGCGAAATCACCTACGAATGCCGCGACAAAGCCAACGCCGTCGGCCAGACCGAATGGTTCTTTGTCGGCCCCAAAGCCGTGTTGAATGATCGCAGCGGCAAGCCGGTGGGCAACTACTTCGGCCCGCCCGCCACCTGGCAGGCCCAGGATGGCTCGAAAATCACCGGCACCCAACTGGCGGTAGCGCCTTCGAGTGCAGGCAACCTGCCCTATCAACTGGTCAAGGCCAACCCGGCCGAAGGTAAAGGTGCCATGAGTGGCGTCAGTTACATCCAGCGTGTCGCCCTTAAAGGCGGCGTGGCGCCGAGCAGCGAATGCACGGCGGCGAACAAAGGCCAGCAGGCCGTGGTGAAGTACCAGGCCGACTACATTTTCTGGGCAGCCAACTGAGTAAACTCGGCTACGCTGCCTGTGGCGAGCGCGCTCGCCACAGGACTCAGCCCTTGAAGGATGCCGCGTT
>NZ_VBVZ01000542.1 GCF_005863185.1 Pseudomonas edaphica | reverse complement strand
TTGTATGAGCAGGAGGGTGTGTTGTCTGCCAGGGCCTCATCGCAGGCAAGCCAGCTCCCACACTTTGATCTGTGAACGCATTCAAGTGTGGGAGCTGGCTTGCCTGCGATGAATACAACGCGGTCTACCGGAATAAACTCAAAAAAAATGCCGCAGGCCATAAAGCCTGCGGCATTTTTTAAAGCAGCAACGGCTTACACCGTATGCAGATACCAGTTGTACTCAAGGTCGGAGATGGAGTGTTCAAACTCTTCCAGCTCACTTTCCTTACAGGCGACGAAGATATCGATGTATTTAGGATCGATGTACTTGGCCATCACCTCGCTGTCGTCCAACTCACGCAATGCATCGCGCAGGTTGTTCGGCAGGCTCTGTTCGTTCTGCTCGTAACTGTTGCCTTCCACCGGAGCGCCAGGCTCGATCTTGTTGGTAAGACCGTGGTGCACGCCCGCCAAGACCGAAGCCATCAGCAGGTACGGGTTGGCGTCGGCACCGGCCACGCGGTGTTCGATACGCACGGCATCGGACGAGCCGGTGGGTACGCGAATGGCCACAGTGCGGTTATCCAGGCCCCAGCACGGCGAGTTCGGCACGTAGAACTGTGCGCCGAAACGACGGTAGGAGTTGACGTTGGGGCACAGGAACGCCATTTGGGCGGGCAGGGTCTCGAGCACACCGCCGATCGCGTGACGCAATGCGGCGTTCTGCTCGGGATCCTCGCTGGCAAAAATATTCTTGCCGTCCTTGTCCAAAATGGAGATGTGTACGTGCAAACCGTTGCCTGCCTGGCCTGGGTAAGGCTTGGCCATGAAGGTGGTGTCCATCTCATGGTCGTAGGCGATGTTCTTGATCAGGCGCTTGAGCAGTACCGCGTAGTCGCAGGCCTTGATCGGGTCGGCGACGTGGTGCAGGTTCACTTCGAACTGCGCCGGGGCACTTTCCTTGACGATGGCGTCAGCCGGGATGCCTTGCTCTTTGGCACCTTCCAGAATGTCCTGGAGGCAGTCGACGTATTCGTCGAGGTCGTCGATCAGGTACACCTGTGTCGAGTGCGGGCGTTTGCCGGAGATCGGCGAGCGGGGCGGTTGTGGGCGGCCGTTCACGTTCTCCTGGTCGATCAGGTAGAACTCAAGCTCGAAGGCGGCGCAGATGGTCAGACCGAGGTCGTCAAATTTGCTTACAACTTGGCGGAGCACTTCGCGAGGATCGGCGAAGAAAGGTTCACCTTCAAGTTCGTGCATGGTCATCAGCAGTTGCGCGGTTGGGCGCTTTTGCCAGGGTTCATTGCACAGGGTGTCGGGGATTGGATAACAGATTCGGTCAGCATCACCGATGTCCAGACCCAGGCCGGTGCTTTCCACCGTCGAGCCGTTGATATCCAGGGCAAATAAAGAGGCAGGCAGGTTAATGCCCTTCTCGTAAACCTTGTGGAGGCTGGTGCGTTCGATGCGCTTACCGCGCACCACACCATTCATATCCGCAATTAGAAGGTCTACGTACAGAACCTCAGGATGATCCTTAAGGAACGCGTTCGCTTCGTTAAGCTGAACGGCACGCGGGGGTACCGACATGATGCAACACCTTTGTTGTTAAAAATATCAATCATTGATCTTTTCTGGTTTCAGTCAACCCGAACGGCATGCCGAAGTCAAGCGAGGCCTTTTTTGCCCTAAAAAAGCGCCTTGAGGCCTTTTTTGGGGCTTTTTGGGGCGGTTTTTTGGGTTTGAAGGGCTTGGGACTAGCAGGCTAAAGCGGGCCGTGTTGTATTTTTTACGGGGGTGTTGTGTAAAAAAATGAACAAGGCTAAGCTCGATTCAAACCCATAACAGCAATAATACCGGGGTGCTTCATGTCTCGCCTGCCGTTAATCGGCGTCACCGCCTGCTCCAAACAGGTCGGTTTGCATGCTTATCACATCAGTGGCGACAAATACGTCCGTGCAGTCGCAGTCGCTGCCAAGGGCTTGCCATTGATCATTCCATCCTTGGGTGATCTGCTCGACCCGGCCAATATTCTTGACGGCCTGGATGGCATTCTCTTTACCGGCTCCCCGTCCAATATCGAACCCTTTCACTACGATGGTCCGGCTAGCGCGCCCGGGACTGCTCATGATTCTGCACGCGACCAGACCACCCTGCCGTTGCTGCGCGCCGCGATTGCGGCCGGCGTGCCGGTGCTGGGCATCTGCCGTGGCTTTCAGGAAATGAACGTGGCGTTCGGCGGCAGCCTGCACCAGAAGGTTCATGAAGTACCGGGCATGATGGATCACCGCGAAGACGAGACCCAGCCGCTGGAAGTCCAGTACGGCCCGGCGCACGCCGTGGCGATTACCCCCAATGGGGTATTGGCAGGCCTGGGTTTGCCGCCGACGATCCAGGTCAACTCGATTCATAGCCAGGGCGTTGATCGCCTGGCGCCGGGTATGCAGGTCGAAGCGACCGCACCCGATGGGTTGATCGAAGCTTTTTCTTACACGTCGGGCAAGGCTTTTGCTTTAGGAGTGCAATGGCACCCCGAATGGCAGGTAAGCTCTAACCCGCACTACCTCGCGATCTTCCAGGCCTTTGGCTCGGCTTGTCGAAAGCGGGCGATACAACGCGACGCGGATGCTGCGTCAACCAACGCCTGACCTTTAATGGATGTCAGGAAACACAGCCCAGAGGCATTTATGAGTAACAACCTCGACCAGCTCACCGATTGGTTGAAAGACCACAAGATCACAGAAGTCGAATGCATGATTGGCGACCTCACGGGCATCACCCGGGGCAAGATCTCGCCGACCAACAAGTTCATCGCCGAAAAAGGCATGCGCCTGCCCGAGAGCGTTCTGTTGCAGACCGTGACCGGCGACTATGTCGAAGACGACATCTATTACGAATTGCTCGACCCGGCCGACATCGACATGATCTGCCGCCCCGACCAGAACGCGGTATTCCTGGTGCCTTGGGCCATCGAGCCCACCGCCCAGGTGATCCACGACACCTACGACAAACAAGGCAACCCCATCGAGCTGTCGCCGCGCAACGTGCTCAAGAAGGTACTCAAGCTCTATTCCGACCGGGGTTGGCAGCCGATCGTGGCGCCGGAGATGGAGTTCTACCTGACCAAGCGCTGCGAAGACCCGGACTTCCCGTTGCAACCGCCGATTGGCCGTTCCGGTCGCCCGGAGACGGGCCGCCAGTCCTTCTCTATAGAAGCCGCCAACGAATTCGACCCGTTGTTCGAAGACGTCTACGACTGGTGCGAACTGCAGGAGCTGGACCTCGACACGCTGATTCACGAGGACGGCACGGCGCAGATGGAAATCAACTTCCGTCACGGCGATGCTTTGTCCCTGGCCGACCAGATCCTGGTGTTCAAGCGCACCATGCGTGAAGCCGCGCTCAAGCACAACGTGGCCGCCACCTTTATGGCCAAGCCGATGACCGGCGAGCCGGGCAGCGCGATGCACTTGCACCAGAGCATCATCGACATCGCTACCGGCAAAAACGTCTTCTCTAATGAAGACGGGACCATGAGCCAGCTGTTCCTGAACCACATTGGCGGCCTGCAGAAATTCATCCCTGAATTGCTGCCGCTGTTTGCCCCCAACGTGAACTCGTTCCGCCGCTTCCTGCCCGACACCTCGGCGCCGGTTAACGTGGAGTGGGGTGAAGAGAACCGCACTGTGGGCCTGCGTGTACCGGATGCCGGCCCGCAGAACCGCCGTGTCGAAAACCGCCTGCCAGGCGCCGATGCCAACCCGTACCTGGCGATTGCCGCCAGCTTGCTGTGTGGCTACATCGGCATGGTCGAAGGCCATAACCCCAGCGCACCTGTAGTGGGTCGTGGTTACGAGCGCCGCAACCTGCGCCTGCCGTTGACCATCGAAGACGCCCTGGAGCGCATGGAAAACAGCAAGACCATCGAGAAGTACCTGGGGCAGAAATTCATCACAGGCTACGTCGCGGTCAAGCGGGCCGAGCATGAAAACTTCAAGCGCGTGATCAGTTCGTGGGAGCGGGAATTCCTGCTCTTCGCCGTCTGATGCGCCGGGCGCGCGGGGCAACCCGCGCGCCCTTCACCGAAAAAGTCTAGGAGACCGGTATGTCCAGCAACAACCCGCAAACCCGTGAATGGCAAGCCTTGAGCAATGATCACCACCTGGCGCCGTTCAGCGACTTCAAGCAATTGAAAGAGAAAGGCCCACGGATCATCACCAAAGC
>NZ_VBVZ01000541.1 GCF_005863185.1 Pseudomonas edaphica | reverse complement strand
TCTCGATATTGTGCGGGACAGTTTGCGCTGAGTTTCAGGGCCTCATCGCGAGCAAGCCCGGCTCCCACAGTTGACCGAGTAGTACCTGAGTAACCGGACCAATGTGGGAGCCGGGCTTGCCCGCGATGGCCTCGACTCGGTCTTCAACTCAAGACGCCAACTCAAAGAACGCCTGAATCAGCCGCAACGAGCGGCGCCGCTCCATACAGCCGAGCATGTGCCGGTTCAACAACCCATCGCCCTGAATCGTCACGGCCTGCACACGCGGGTCCTGGCTGACTTCCATTGACGACACCACGCCCACGCCCAACTCGGCCGCCACGGCTTCGGTCACCGCCTCGCGGCTGTCCAGTTCCAGCAGCACCTTGGGCTGCACACCCGCAGCTCCACACGCATCATCGAAGGTTCGCCGCGTGATGGAGCTGGGCTCGCGCAATACCATGATCACCTCGTTGAGCTGTTCCAGGCGAATGCCCTTGGGCAGTGCCGCCCACGGGTGGCTGGCCGGGACAAGCGCGCAAATACGCGACTCACTCAAAGGCTGCAGGTGCAGGCCATTGCGTGGCTCCACCTCCGTCAGCACCGCCACATCCGCATGCTCGGAGAGCAGCGCCGCCAGGGTTTCCTGGGCATTGCCCAGGCGCAGGTTCACGGTGATGCCGGGATAACGGGCACGCAGGCTGGCGATCATCGGCATCACCAGGTGCGGGCCGTCCGCGGCCACTTCCAGGCGTCCGCTGAGCAACTGCCGATTGGCTTCGAGCAACGCCTGCGCTTCATCCACCAGACCGAAAATTGCCCGAGTGATCGCGGCCAGACGCGTGCCCTCCTCGGTCAATTCCACCCGCCGGGCGGTGCGCCGCAGCAGCGCGATCTGGTAGTGCTCTTCCAGGGCCTTGATGTGCCCGGTCACCGCCGGCTGGCTGATGAACAGCCGTGCGGCGGCACGGGTAAAGCTGCCCTCGCGGGCCACGGCATCGAATGCACGCAGTTGAAACAAATTCATAGCTATCGGCCTCACTGATAGCTCGCATAACAACAAACAATTTGATTGATGACAAGCCAAACTGCAATTTAGGCGCCGTAGCTTCACCCCCCAATGACCTTGCGAGGACTTGAGATGAGCACTGCCGCGCCGATCCTGCTAACCCCTGGCCCCTTGACCACTTCGAACCGCACCCGTCAGGCAATGATGGTCGATTGGGGGTCATGGGATGACCGCTTCAACCAACTGACCGCCAGCGTCTGCACACAATTGCTGGCGATCCTGCACGCCACCGACAGCCACCACTGCGTGCCCCTGCAAGGCAGCGGCACCTTTGCCGTCGAAGCGGCCATTGGCACCCTGGTGCCGCGCAACGGCAAGGTACTGGTGCTGATCAACGGCGCCTACGGCAAGCGCCTGGCGAAGATCTGCGAAGTGCTCGGCCGCGACTTCAGCACCTTCGAAACCGCTGAAGACGAACCCACTACCGCCGCCTACGTCGACCGCCTGCTGCACGCCGACTCGGCGATCACTCACGTCGCGTTGATCCACTGCGAAACCAGCACCGGCATTCTCAACCCGCTGCCGGACATCGCGCAGGTGGTTAAACAGCACGATAAACGCCTGATCATCGACGCCATGAGTTCCTTCGGCGCACTGCCGATCGACGCCCGCGAAGTGCCGTTTGACGCGCTGATCGCCGCCTCGGGCAAGTGCCTGGAAGGCGTGCCGGGCATGGGCTTTGTCTTCGCCGACAAACAGGCACTGGCGGGCGCCCAAGGCAACTGCCATTCCCTGGCAATGGACTTGTTCGACCAGCACAGCTACATGGCCAAGACCGGCCAATGGCGCTTCACCCCGCCGACCCACGTGGTCGCCGCGCTGCACGAAGCCTTGCTGCAATACCAGGAAGAAGGCGGCCTGCCCGCACGCCATCAACGCTATGCCGACAACTGCCGGACGCTGCTCGACGGCATGGCCGCACTGGGTCTGCGCAGCTTCCTGCCAGCCGCCATCCAGGCGCCGATCATCGTCACCTTCCATGCGCCAAAAGACCCGCGCTACCAGTTCAAGGACTTCTACGAGCGGGTCAAGGCCAAGGGTTTCATTCTCTACCCCGGCAAATTGACCCAAGTAGAAACCTTCCGCGTCGGCTGCATCGGCCACGTTGACGCACAGGGCATGCAAGCGGCGGTCGAGGCGATCGGCCAGGTGCTGCAAGAAATGGAAGTGCTGGACATCTGATTGCCCCCATTACCCACAGGACTTGAACCATGAACTATCAAAACCCCAACACCCTCCAGGCCGTGATCCTCGACTGGGCCGGCACCGTGGTCGACTTCGGCTCTTTCGCGCCCACGCAGATCTTTGTCGAGGCGTTTGCCGAGTTCGACGTGCAAGTCTCCATCGAAGAAGCCCGTGGCCCGATGGGCATGGGCAAGTGGGACCATATCCGCACGCTCTGCGACCAACCGCAGGTCGCCGAACGCTACCGCAAAGCCTTTGGCCGCACGCCGACCGATGACGACGTGACCTCGATCTACCAGCGTTTCATGCCCTTGCAGATCGAGAAAATCGCCGAGCACTCGGCCTTGATCCCCGGTGCCCTCGACACCATCGCCCGCCTGCGTGTGCAAGGCATCAAGATCGGCTCCTGCTCCGGCTACCCCAAACAGGTGATGGACAAGGTGGTCGCCCTGGCCGCCACCAACGGCTACATCGCCGACCACGTGGTCGCCACCGACGAAGTGCCCAACGGCCGCCCGTGGCCCGCCCAGGCACTGGCCAACGTGATCGCGCTGGGCATTGACGATGTGGCGGCGTGCGTGAAGGTCGACGATACCGTACCGGGCATCCTCGAAGGCCGTCGCGCCGGCATGTGGACCGTGGCACTGACCTGCTCCGGCAATGCGCTGGGCCTGACCTACGAGCAATTTCGTGACCTGGACGCCGCCGCCCTGGCCAGCGAGCGCACACGCATCGAGAAGTTGTTCGAGGGTTCGCGACCGCACTACCTGATCGACACCATCAACGACCTGCCTGCGGTGATCACCGATATCAACCAGCGCCTGGCCCGCGGTGAAATGCCGCAAAGCGACTGATTGAGATCAAAACAACAGCATTTACGTCAGGCGCACCGCTCAAAACCGGCATACAGTTATAGGATTCCGTCGCGAAAGAACGGAAGTATGCCCTGATGAGTGAGGAACCAAGCGATGCCGTGGAAAAACTCCGATACCCGCTACAGCACCATGTCGATTGCGCTGCACTGGTTGATGGTGGTGCTGCTGGCGGTGGTTTACGCCTGCATTGAGTTTCGCGGGATCTTTCCCAAAGGCAGTGGCGGGCGGGCCCTGATTGTAGAAATGCACTACATGTTCGGCCTGACAGTGTTTGTGCTGGTATGGCTGCGCCTGTTTGCCCGCACCTTGGGCGTTGCACCAAAGATCGTGCCGGCACCGCCGCAATGGCAATCGGCACTGGCAACACTGATGCATCTGGCGCTGTACCTGTTCATGATCGGCATGCCGATTTTCGGCTGGCTGATCGTCAGTGCCCAGGGCCATTCCGTGATGTTTTACGGGATCGAGTTGCCGCCCTTGATTGGCGAAAACAAAGACCTGTCCAAACAGATCAAAGAATGGCACGAGCTGGGCGGCACCGTCGGTTATTGGCTGATCGGCCTGCATGCCGTGGCCGGTCTGTATCACCATTACTTCATGCGCGATAACACCGTGTTACGCATGATGCCCAAGCGCTAGCTCTCCATGCTCCGGCGGCCTTGCAGGCCGCCGGTGTGCACGAAAATCAAGCGAGTGCCGGGGGCGAAGCGTCCGGCCTCGATCTGTTGCTTCAACGCCAGCAAGGCCTTGCCAGTATAGAGCGGCTCCAACGGTAAGCCGCCTGCCTGTTCCGTCGCCTGGATAAAATCGAGCAATAACGGGTCGACCTTGGCGAAGCCGCCTCGGCTCGCGTCCAGTAATTCATAGCCGTGCTGCACGATGGCCTGCACGTTCTGGGCAACCCCGTGATCATCCGGCACCGCCAAGGCGCCGAACACCGGATGCACGCCCGCCTCTGCCAGCGCCAACCCGGCCAGTGTGGTGCCGGTGCCCGCCGCCAACCACCACGCGTCGTAATCAGCCCAGCCGAGCCTGTTCAGTTGAGCGCGCACCTGCTCAACCAACACCCCGCAACCCATTGCCCCGGCCCTTCCACCGC
>NZ_VBVZ01000540.1 GCF_005863185.1 Pseudomonas edaphica | reverse complement strand
GCTGATGCCATCGCAGGCAAGCCAGCTCCCACACAAACCCGGTTCCCACAGTTGGATACTCAGTGTTAAGACTGGTGTGCCTCGCTCACCAGCCACGCCATCAACGCTTGCAGCCCAGCCGACGGCTCGATCCCCGGCGGGTACACCAGGTAATAGCCCATCCCCGTCGGCACCCGCAGTTCAAACGGCGTCGCCAGCCGCCCGGCTTTCACATCCTCGCCAATCAGCGCACTGTCGCCAATCGCCACGCCCGAGCCTTGGGACGCCACCGTCATGGCTAAGTCGAGCGTCTCGAAATGATGCCCCTGGGCCAGGTTGCTCAACCGCGTATTCGCCGCTTTTAACCACAACGCCCAATCCCGCTCGTCCCGCGTGGGGTGCAGAAGCACCTGTTGCTGCAAGTCTGCCGGCGTGTGCAAACCGCCGAGTAACGCCGGTGCGCAGACCGGCGTGAGTTGCTCATCAAACAGGTGCCGTGCCTCGGCCGACTGCTCGGCGATGGGCGCATAGATCACCGCCGCGTCAAATTGCTCTCGGCGAAAGTCCACGGTATAGGCCACCGTGGTGGTGAGTTCCACCGGCACCTCCGGGCGTTCCTTTTGCCATTGCATCAGGCGCGGCAGCAGCCAGCGCATCACACAGGTGGAGGCCTTGAGTTGCAGGGTCGCGCGGCGGCTGCCGATCTGCTCCACCGCGTCACCGATCAGGCCGAATACTTGCTGCGCACGCAACGACCATTCACGGCCTTCTTCGGTCAGGCTCAAGCCCCGTGCCTGGCGTTGAAACAGGGCATAACCCAGATGGCTTTCCAGCCCCGCAATTTGACGGCTCACTGCGCCTTGGGTGATGTGCAGTTGCTCGGCGGCGCGGGTGAAGTTGCAGCACTGGGCGGTGACCCAAAACGTGTGCAGCGCGGGCAGTGGTGGAAGGCGTTTCATCGGGGTAAGCCATGACGTGGAGACATGGCTAGTATGACTTTTTATCGATTGTTGCCGCTACGGGCCAGCCGCTCCAATAGCGCCTCGAATCCATAACAAGAGCGACATGTATGGCGACCTGCGGCGAAGTATTGGTCAACCTCCTGGAAAGCTACGGCGTGGACCAAGTGTTCGGCATTCCCGGCGTACACACCGTTGAGCTGTATCGCGGCCTGGCGCATTCCGGCATCCGCCATGTCACCCCGCGCCACGAACAGGGCGCCGGCTTCATGGCCGACGGGTATGCACGCACCAGCGGCAAACCCGGCGTGTGCTTCATCATCACCGGCCCGGGCATGACCAATATCACCACCGCCATGGGCCAGGCCTACGCCGACTCGATCCCGATGCTGGTGATTTCCAGCGTGCAGTCGCGCAGCCAATTGGGCGGCGGGCGCGGCAAACTGCATGAGCTGCCGAACCAGAGCGCGATGATCGCCGGCGTGGCGGCGTTCTCCCACACGTTGATGTCGGCGGCGGAGTTGCCTGGCGTGCTGGCGCGGGCGTTTGCGTTGTTCCAGGCGGGGCGACCACGCCCGGTGCATATCGAAATCCCGCTGGATGTGCTGGTGGAGAATGCCGACGCGTTACTGGGCAGCGAGCCGGTCAGCGTTGCCCGCGCCGGTGCGTCGCCGTCGGCGGTCAAGCAGATGAGCCAATTGCTCGCAGCGGCCAAACGCCCGCTGATCCTGGCCGGTGGCGGTGCCATCGATGCCGCGCCAGAGCTGACGCGCCTGGCCGACATCCTCGGCGCGCCGGTGGCGCTGACCATCAATGCCAAAGGCATGCTGGCATCGACCCACCCGCTGCTGATCGGCTCGACGCAAACCCTGGTCGCCACCCGTGCGCTGGTCGCTGAAGCCGACGTAGTGCTGGCCATCGGCACAGAGCTGGCAGAAACCGACTACGACGTGACCTTCGCCGGCGGCTTCGAGATCCCCGGCGCACTGCTGCGTATCGACATCGACCCCGACCAGACTGTACGCAACTACCCGCCGCACGTGGCACTGGTAGCCGATGCACAGATAGCCGCCGACGCCTTGCTCGCCGAATTGGATAAAACCCCATTGCCTGCCCGCAACCGCGATTGGGGCGCTGAACGAGTCGCGCGTTTGTGGGCCGAACTGGCGCCCAACTGGGACGCTGCCACCCGCGCACAAACCCTGTTCCTCAACACCGTGCTGCAAGCGCTGCCCAACGCCGTGCTGGTGGGCGACTCCACCCAGCCGGTGTACAGCGGCAACCTGACACTGAATCTTGACCACCCACGCCGCTGGTTCAACTCCTCCACCGGCTACGGCACCTTGGGCTACGCCCTGCCCGCTGCAGTCGGTGCCTGGCTGGGCCGAGGTGACGGCCAGCCGGTGGTGTGCCTGATCGGCGACGGCGGCCTGCAATTTTCCCTGCCGGAACTGGCCAGCGCGGTAGAGGCGCAGGTGCCAGTGATTGTGCTGCTGTGGAATAACCAGGGCTATGAAGAGATCAAGAAATACATGCTCAACCGCGCCATCGAACCGGTCGGTGTGGACATCTACACCCCGGACTTTATCGGCGTAGCCAAGGCCTTGGGTTGCGCCGTAGAAAGTATCCAGGGCGTCGAGCAATTGCGCAGCGCGTTGCGCGCCGCCGCGGATCGCCAGGGGCCGACACTGATTGAAATCAACCAAGGGCTCTGGATGCAGGAGGTGGCGGTATGAGCGCAGTCTTGAACGGTGTGTTTATCAACGGCCAATGGCAGGCGGGCCACGAGGTGCTGGAGGTGATCAACCCGGCTACCGAAGCGACCTTGGCCCATGTCAGCGTGGGCGATGCCTCAGCAGTGGAACTGGCGGTCGACGCAGCCAGCGCGGCTTTTGTCGACTGGTCGAAAAGCAGTGGCCGTGATCGCGGCGCCCTGTTGCGCAAGGTCGCCCAAGGTGTGAGCGAGCAACGTGAACAACTGATGCAGTTGCAGTCGAGCAACAACGGCAAGCCGCTGTTTGAAGCGGCTATTGATGTGGATGACGTGATTGCCACCTTCGAATACTACGCGGGCATCTGCGACGCAATGGACGCAGGTCAAGACTGCAAGGTGGCATTGCCCAGCGACGATTTCAGCGCACGCCTGCGCCGCGAACCCTGTGGCGTGGTGGGTTTGATCGTGCCGTGGAACTTCCCGATGGTGACCACCGCCTGGAAGCTTGCCCCCGCGTTAGCGGCCGGTTGCTGCGTGGTGCTTAAGCCGTCGGAAGTCACGCCCCTGGCGGAGTTGCAATTGGCGCGGATTATTGCCGAAGCAGGCTTCCCGGCGGGTGTGTTTAACCTGGTGTGTGGCACGGGGCTGGCGGTCGGTGCGCCGCTGGCTGCGGACCGTCGCGTGGCGAAAATTTCCTTTACCGGCAGCAATGCGGTGGGCGTGCAGGTGATGCAGCGCGCCGCCGAAACCATCAAGGGTGTGAGCCTGGAACTGGGTGGCAAATCGTCGTTGCTGGTGCTGGCCGATGCCGACCTCGACCTGGCAGTGGAGCTGGCCTGTGGCGGTGGTTTTTTCAATGCCGGGCAGATCTGTTCGGCCACCAGTCGCGTGCTGGTAGCCGACAACCTGGCGGATGAATTCCTGCAGCGTTTGCAGGCGCGGGCTGAAGGGATTCGCGTGGCCGACCCGTTTGCCGAGGATGTGGAGATGGGCGCGCTGATCAACCGTGCGCAGTATCAGCGGGTGCTGGGGCATATCCAGCGTGGTATCGACCAAGGCGCGCGCTTGTTGTGCGGCGGCGCTCGCCCGGCTGATCTGGAAAAAGGCTTTTTCATTCGCCCGACAGTGTTTACCGACGTGCCGCTGGACAGCGCCTTGTGGAATGAAGAGATCTTTGGTCCGGTGCTGTGCGTACGACGTTTTGCTACGGAGGCCGAGGCCATCGCCCTGGCCAACGACAGCGATTTCGGCCTGGTCGCCAGTGTGGTGAGCGCCAATGCCGAAGCCGCCGAACACGTGGCCAATGCCTTGCAGGCGGGCCTGGTGTGGATCAACGCACCGCAGGTGATCTTCCCGCAGACGGCATGGGGCGGCTACAAGCAGAGCAGTATCGGCCGCGAGCTGGGCCCGTGGGGGTTGGCGGCGTTTCAGGAGATCAAGCACGTGATTCGCGCTAGCTGACACCACGGTCCCCTGTGGGAGCTGATGATCGTTCCCACGCTCCGCGTGGGAACGCAGCCCAGGACGCTCCGCGTCCCAAGAGCGGACGCGGAGCGTCCATTGAGGCA